>CAJCHQ010000926.1 GCA_903970295.1 Bryobacterales bacterium | reverse complement strand
TACTGTGAATAGACCTTACTCGCTTTTCTTCTTCAGGCGGGAGTGCGACAAGAGTTTTGATTGAACGCTCGCCATTGCAATATTCTTCTTCTGGAATAAGCTTTCCGTCCATTAACAGTTGTTCCACTTTCGCAAAGAAGGGGTGACTAACCCGATCGTGTCGTAATAAAGAAGTGTCCTAACAGAAATCTTCTTCTGTTTGGCAAGTTCACCGACTTTCAAAGCCATGGCTGCGATGACGCTCCGGCGCGAAGCACCGAAATTGGCAACTCAGTGTGACTGCCAGGGTTCAGATGTGTGGCTTTGGGAAACGCTCCCTGGGTGCGGTCGATGTATCGCGCCACCTCTGGATATTTTTCTTTCAAGCTGTCCAGCGGATGGAGTCGAGATCCCCTGCAATAACCGCATCCAATATGGCCCTTCTGTGCAGATCTAACGACAGCATCGATATGAGCGGTGAAGAGGTCGTAGCCGACACGTGGGCATTGAAACGTTGACACCTTATTACTCCGGGGTCGAACTGTCTTGGGGTCGATCTCGCTGTTTGCCGCCCGCATCATTGCAGCAACTTGAGGATACATTGCCGCCAAGCTATCGCGGTATAAAACTTTCAATCCTTTGCATGTTGGACAACCGTTCGCACCTGCCTTCCAAGAACGGGCGACGCTAGCGACCGTGGACTCGAAATCATGGTCGGCATGTCGAAAGCATCTGAACCACCTTTTCTTCGTTGAAAATGGTCTGATCTGCGACGGTTTTAGTGAGCCGTTTTTTGTCGGGTGAAACATCTTTGCCGGGCCAGGAAACATCGACTCCAGGCTGTTATCTAAAGCCGGTTGGTTTCTGTTGCCGTGACACACACCGCAACCAATGCCGTGGGTGCGCTCTTATGCTGAAGCTTTCCACTCATGCCCCACGCCACAGCTGCCTAGCCACACAAAAATTTCCTTTGAGTTCATTGGAATATCTGCCGGGGTAATTCGACGGTTTCTCTTCGGTTCTTCGCCTGGACGAAAATGGTTTTAGGAAACCAACTGGCATTGTCGTTACTGGCCGGATACAGCATTCGATTTTCTGTAGCGTAATACCGTTGTTTAAGGTCGGATCGAGCTGCCGAGCCAGATCTGGGTACATGGCGGCAAGCGAGTTGGTTTCATTTGGAATACAGGACGGCATTGGCTCATTCTCGCACTAGTGAGTAACCACTACTCCATGAGCCAGTCGCGACCAGACTCGGGAGTCTGGAATAGTTATGCGGTAACTATTACGCTATTGCCTGTCTAGAACTAGGCGGGGAAGGCTTTTAGCCACACGTTTGAAGATTTGATAGTCACGCAGGGCTCTGGAAACTACAAGAGCTCCCTGAATAGCTATTAGTGCACCTTCTGCACGTTCTCTCGCCAGCTTCTTGCTTAGTCCAGCTTCGACAGCGACATAGGCAATAGCTTCGATCCATGCCTCAAGACTTTGCGCGACCTGCTGCTGGAAGGGAGCACTCGTTTCGCCAAGCGTGAGTCCATCTATGAGGCAACCTTTGCGGCCGCAGTCGTAAAAACTTTCAACAACCTGCGCCATCTGCGCAAGCTTCTCCCGCGGCTCTCCCTCGGCCTTCAGTGGCGACACAAAGTATTGCTTAACTGCTGAATGAATATACTCAAGCACTTCCTTAGCCATCTGTTCCTTGCCGTTAGGAAAGTGGTGATAGAGGCTTGATTTACCAAGCCCCGTAGCTTCGGACACATGAGCTATGGAAACGCCTTCATAGCCCTGTTGCCGGAAAAGCTCTAGTAGTTCGGGTATGAGTTCGACTTTTTCCATGGTGCAGTTTCCTCTAGTGAATACCTTGTAATGTACCGAACATTCGGTAATTCGTCAAGGCTTAACCGCGGACATCGTCAATGCCTCTGCTGTGCTGGACTGGCAACTTAGAACTGGAACAAAGCGATCATCTTATGATCGATTTTTCGGGATTGACACTGCTGACAGTCGGTGATAGATTGATTTGTGTAAACCGAACGTTCGGTTCAACAAAAAATCAATTATTCGCAAGCGAACGCAACCTCCTCAGGCGAAGTTCCGCACGAATTTCCAAACCCACATCCAAGAGGTAAGAACAATGACTAGAATCCATCCTATCGACCTAGAGCAAGCCAACGGTAAGACCAAGGATCTTCTGTCTGCTGTCCAAAAGTCCCTCGGAACAGTGCCAAACCTGTTCAAGGTCGCAGCTCAATCCCCGGCCGTCATTGACGGATTGCTCTCCTTCTCGAGAGCTCTAAAGGCAGGCAAGCTAACTGCAAAAGAGCGCGAGCAAATAGCCCTGCTTGTCGCCCGTCAAAATAACTGTGACTACTGCCTTGCCGCTCACTCAACATTGGGGCAGATGGTGGGTTTAACGAGCAGGAGATCGTAAACAGTGTGAAAGCAGAGAGTGAAAGTCACAGAGTCAGGTCCATATTGAATTTCGCAAAAGCTGTCACGGAGAAGCGCGGACAGATTAGTTCTTCTGACTACGACCAACTGACCGAAGCACACGTTTCACAAGAAGAAGCGCTCGAAATAGTTGCTGTAGTCGTCGAAAACATTCTCACCAACTACATCAATAATGTTGCTGAAACCGAAGTCGACTTTAAGTTGCCTGATTCGCTCCGGGGCGCAAAAGCAGAAACAACTTGCGCGCGCTAATTTCGTTTCTAGTCTTTCAAATCAATACACACACGACCACACAAGGAATTTGCAAATGGACATCGTAAAACACAAGACAATAAACATCGAGGGTGTGAACATCTTCTACCGCGAAGCTGGTCCTGCCGACGGCCCGACTGTTCTCCTGCTGCATGGATGGCCTTCGTCATCGCACATGTTTAGGAACCTCATTCCCGAACTGGCAGACAGGTTTCACCTAATTGCGCCTGACTACCCCGGCTTCGGCTACAGTGATGCTCCTAGCGTCAACGACTTTGAGTACAGCTTCGATCATCTCTCCACTATCGTCGAGAAACTCATCGACAGCCTCGGAATCACCAAGGTCTCAATGTACGTCCAGGATTACGGCGGCCCTATTGGCTTTCGCATCGCACAACGGCGCCCCGATCTAATCCGCGCCATTGTCGTGCAGAACGCCGTTGCCCATACGGACGGTATATCCGGCGCACTTAAGCCCCTGGTTGAATATTGGCAGG
>CAJCHQ010000925.1 GCA_903970295.1 Bryobacterales bacterium | reverse complement strand
GATTCCGACCGATCTAGATCTTGGACAACGCCCGCTGATTCGCAGCCGAGCCACAATCGAAAGACTGTTAAATATTGCCATGCATTACAGACCAGAGTTGCGCGAGTACGAACACTTTCGCCTGGCGGCGGCGAAGGATGTGCAAATCGGCACGGCCGTACTCTATCCCGCGGCTTCGATCTTCATTGCTTACACTAATTCAGATCTGACGTTCACTGGCAATGCCAATAATGTCAATGGTGTGGCCGTTACTCAAATCTCACTGGGGGGACTGAACGCCGGCGCCGCCGGAAATACGGCTCTGGGCCAAACCGCCAGCTTCAGCCCCGGTAGCACGACCACTGCCTCTGGCAGTTCGACCTCAACAGCCTCTTCTGGGCAGGCTTCAGCGACCACGATCAGAACGAATATTCAATCCGACACTCAGGCGACGTCGCTTGGCCAGAATGCCAGTCTCAGCCCGGGCAACAGTTTGACCGCGACTGGCGGCGCTAACACCGGTGCAGCCTCGATTGTGGCAGCCAGCGGCGGCACTCCCCTGGCTAACACGCAATCCGGCAGCCTTGTCACTTCGGGGGCCGTAGCGCCTGGAATCATCAGCCCGGCCTCGGTCAACGGCACAAGCGGCAGTTCCAATATCAATGGCAGCAACACCTCCAGCGCCGGATCCGCGCCTGGCGTTTTCAATACATTTCAAAGCGGCTTCAATTTGACCTGGTCTTTGCCTAACCTGGGCATGAATTCGGCCGCTAATATCGTCGCCTTACGGGCGCTTTCACGGCAAGCACTGCTGCAGGCCAATCAACAAAACACGATCGTTCAGGAGCAAGTGAGAACGTCTTATTTGAATTCTCTTTCGGCGACAAATCAGGTCGAGCAGATAGGTTCTCAACTCGACTCAGCGAGCGAAGCGCTGCGGCTGGCCGAGCTGCGCTTGAAAGCCGGACAAGGAACCAACCTGGAATTGATCAAAGCCCAGACCGATTACGTCAACGCCCTGATCATCGAAGCTCAATCCTACATTGCCTTTCAACAAGCACAGGCCCAACTAATTCACGACCTTGGTGTTATAAGTATAAGTACATTAACCCAGGGTTATTCTCCCGCCGACCAAGCGTTCAAGAGGTAGCTGATGGCAATGAAATGCATAACTGATACCGCCTGCGATGGCAAGAGAAGGTCTGCCAAAATGCAGCGCAGTTGGCAGTTGGCTTCGCTTTTCGTGCTGGCAGTTTCTTTGTTCGGTCAGACAGAATCGGTTGCCCAACAGTCCGCGTCAGCGAAAACAGACCTGCAACTGCGGGGAGAAAACAATCTTTCCCAAACTAAGACGATAACTCAGCAAGCAAAACCGCTGTCGGCATTTGTGGGCAGAGATGTCGACTTCGATATTTCTCCGGGTCAATCGCCGACTAGGCAGATGGCAGCCTTGCATATAAAAATTCAGAATCGCTCGGACGAACCACTGGTTTTTGATGGTGACCACAGCTTGGTCGCCAGTAAAGCCGGTGGTGACCTTATCGCCAACTGCATCAGTCAGTTAGAGCTAGACGCAGTCGGTCGTCCACCCAGCACTTTCAAAGGCAAACTATCGTCAGATTTGAAAGCATCTGCTACTGCAGCTGTATTTGTCGGAGCCGTTCAGACCGCGGAGACTTTGAAAAAGCAGTACGGACCGATCAACAAAAGATATGAGTGGGATGAGGAACGGCGAGAAAATGAAGAGTCACGTTTCGGCAAAAGACTGCTCTACCCAGGAGACTCGACGGACGGCAACGTCTATTTCCGGGTCGGCACAGAACTTTCAGGCAACACCTTCACGATGCCGGTGAAATCATTCTACGACGGAACAGACCAGGCTTCGATCAGTAAAACGATACCAGTCAATTAGCAAAGAGATATGACAAATAAACCCGGTATCAATGCCCATTCACAAAATAAAGACCAGACGCCCAGAGAAGATGGGCGCACAAAATATTCCGACGACGGCGCGGAAGCAGGAACGTTCGTGCTCAAGAAGGATCCAAACTTGAAGAAAAAGACTTGGCTGTGGATTACTCTGGCAATTGCGCTGGCGATCGTGGCAGTGGCAGTTGGGTTCTATTTTTTCAATCAGAACAAGAATGATGACTGGCACAAAAACACGGTTAAGGCGTCCACCGGTTCAGTAGACGTAGAGATAATCGCCACTGGAACAATCAAACCAATCAGCGAAATTAAAGTCAGTCCCAAATCGACTGGGCAGATTCTAAGATTGCTCGTCCAGCAGGGTGATGTGGTCAAAAAAGACCAGGTGCTGGCCGAGATGGACGATAGCAACTTGCGCGGACAGATTAATGCCCTCAAAGGCACATATATGATCGCAACCGACAATTACAAAAAAATTCAAAATGGCAACAGGCCGCAAGAAATTCAAATTGCTCACCTCCAGGAAGAGAGAGCCAAAAACATTGTCAGAGAAGCCGAACACAATGTTATTCGACTGAAAGCAAACGTAGAGTCGATGACGCAACAATCGATTCGCGACAACACGAATGCGGATCGAGAAAAGTATCTGGCCAGTCAGGGAGCGATCTCGGATCAAGATAGTTTGAACGCTGAAACCGCATCGAAGATGACGAAGGCTCAATTGGAAGCAGCAAAGCGTGAGTTGGCTCAAGCCGAAGAAAGTCTCGCGCAAAGTAAAGTAGAACTAGAATCTGCTCGTGAACAACATGAACTCTCTCGCATCGGCAATCGCGATGAAGATATTCGCGCAGCCCACGATGCTGTTCTGCAAGCAAAAGGAAATTTAGAAACGCTGGAAGCCGAACTAAAAGACACGGTGATCAGAGCCCCCTTTGCCGGCGTGATCACCCAGAAATATGCTGATACCGGGGCAATC
>CAJCHQ010000924.1 GCA_903970295.1 Bryobacterales bacterium | reverse complement strand
AAGTAGAGACAAGTTTGGCGATACCAAAGTCTACGACTTTGACGAAATCGTTATCGGAACTGGATTTCGTCAGCATGATATTGCCGGGTTTTAGGTCTCGATGCACAACACCTCTTTGGTGAGCGTGATCGAGTGCATCGCAGATTTGTTCGAAGATATGAATAGCGCGCTGAGGAGAAAGCGAGCTTTCTTTTTTGATCACTTCGGCAAGACTCGTGCCTTCAACTAAATCCATCACCAGATACGGTTGCGACGAATCGGTGACGCCAAAATCAAAAACCGTTACGACATGCGGATGAGCGAGACGACTGGCAGCTTCCGATTCTTGCTGAAATCTGCGTACGCTCGCGGCGTCTGATAACAGTTCAGACTGCATGATTTTAATCGCCACAGGACGATGCATGATCTCGTGCATGCCTTTGTACACAATACTCATACCGCCGCGGCCAAGTTCTTCGGTGATGCGATATTTGCCGGCAAAATTCGAGCCAATCAAAGAGTCTTGCTTGATTGGCATCAAAAGCGTTCCGTCTTCAGGGCAGGTAGAAATTGCACCGCCAAAAGTGTTCTGGCAAAGGGGACATTTGCGGTTCAGGTTCACGATTGTGCGGTCTTCCGACATTTGTAAACCGTATTAGTGGGCAAGTTTAGCTGGGAAACCCCGAAGTTGCAGTCTACCAGCTCAAATCTATGTACCCGCTTCGATCGGCCGTTTACAAATCGAGCCAAACGAAGTATCCGTGGCGATTGGTGTATCCCCAGCGTTCTGCGTCTGGATAGAAAAAGGCGTTGTAGAGATAAACAACGTTGATCACACGTTGACGCTCCCAGCCATTGTATGGGTCATTCACGTGCACATGTCGAGGCTCCAGAACTTCGACCGTGATCGGACCAGTGTAGTCGTAAGGCGGACCTTCTGGCGCCCAGCCATAGACTCCTGGCTGCATCCACAGACCATACGCAGGAACATACATCCATGCAGTCGGCATGTAGTCGTCAGCGCATACGAAACCTTCAGGTTGTGGTCCGTAGTATGGATGCCAACCCCATCTCAGCCAATCTAGGCCGGCTGTGACCGTGTTGCCGAGCACGAACCCATTTGAAAATTGCCAACCCGGTTCGGCGTTGTACCAATACGGATAGTTTGCCGGCACAACCGAGTTGACGTACGTATTTTGTCTATTTATTGCGAATCGTTGATTGTTGATCGACGTCCAATAGTTGTTGGTGTAATTGTTAATCCACTGATTCTTAGTGGCTGTGAGATTTGCCGGAGCATTGTTCATCGCCACAGGAATCAAGTGCTTTTGCAAATTTTGCACGACGGCTTGCGCGTGTTCTTTTTCAGGAGCTGCGATATTTTGATCTAAGACTGGCATCGACATGCCTTTGCTGATCGGCACGATGTGTTCAGTAGGCACAGGGCGAGACTGCACTGGACGATTGAATGTTGCGCGATTGGCAGCTCCAGCTGCAGCGGCAATTTGAGGTTGATGAGACTCAGCTCGTTCTGCTTGCTGCCCTCGAGCGGCTTGAATTTGTGCTCGTTGTTGTTCTTGTTGCTGCGCTTGTCTGATTTGCTCTTGTTCTTTGAGCTGGTTCTGTTCTTGTTTGCCGCGCAGCGCATCTTGTTGGCGTTGGGCTGCCGCCAGGGCTTGTGCTTTTCCGGCTTGTTCTCTCTGCAGGTTAGCGGCTTGCTCTTGCTGCGCTTTGATTGCCTGTTCTTGATTTTTACGAGCTTGATCTTCTTGCGCACGCAAAACCTGTTCCTGGGATTTGCGCGCTTCTTCCTGCGCCTTCAATTCCTGCTCTTGCATCGCGCGCGCCTGGTTTTGACGCGCGGCCGCTTCTTGAGCCTGCGCCTGGCGCATCTGCGCCTGCTCTTGTTGCTGGTGAGCTGCTGCTGCCTCCGCGCCTGCTGCAGCCTGAGGATTGTTCTTGGCTAAAGCACTATTCGACGGCACGAAAAACGCACCGATGAGAATGAGGATGATGGAATGTTCAATCGAATATCTGGGCACGCAAAATTCTCCAGAGGCGTCGGAATTCAAAACATATTCTCATTTCTGGAAATTAAAATCGACCTTCGACAACCCAACACCGGCCAGTGTTCGAGCCGCACGCTCAATTCCTTGAAAGCAGTGCCTGTCGGATGATTGGAGTCCATGCCTGATAACCGCTTGGCTTCATGTGCAGGCGATCGAGCAGAAAATAATCTCGGCGCAACGCTCCTTTTTGATCGTGCATGACCGGGGTCACGTCGATGTAATGGAGATGTGGAGTGTGCTCGGTATATGATTTAACGAGCTTGTTGCCCGTTTCATACTGATCTATCCATTGCTCCCTGGAGGGCGCGACGCTCATCGAAATGAAGTAAATTTCGGCATCGGGCAAAGCCGCTCGCACCTTATCTACAAAAGTTTTGAAATCCTCGCTCACTGTTTTTCCAGTATGCCCCTCTGCAATGTCGTTCGTGCCCGCGTAGAATACGATGCGATAGGGGTTGTACTTGGTGACGATGCGGTCCACGTAATTATTGATTTCAGGAATGGTTGAGCCGCCAAAACCGCGATTGATTGCTTTGAATTCGCGGAATTCATTCTCGAGGTCAGTCCATTTTGTGAAAGTAGAGCTGCCGATGAAAACTGTGCCGTGCTGTGGTGGTGGCGAAGCGCTATCTTTTCGCTCAAATGCTTTGATGGCAAATTCAAATTGATTGACAGGCGGATCTTTCGCCTCGACTGATCCGATTCCCACGAGCAATCCATACAGCAATAGCGAATGGATCAGGACGAAAAATGCCCCATGCCAGTCATTTCGCGAACGATTGATAATTCGGAATGGAATATTCACGAAGGAGAAGTTACGTTTTCCATAAATGTAGTTTGAAATGTGTTCATCCATTCCGGCACGCCTTTGATCAAATTCGACTTAGCTGCGTTTCCGATTAAGAGTGCTGTTGCACCTTCGGCAATCACTGTTACAGTCAATTTCGTGTGCTTAGTGTCCAGCGTTCTGAGCATATGTCCAAACACAAATTTAGTGCCGAACAGAACGAATTCGCTCGTGTAGTGATCGTTGATTTGGAACTCGGTAATCAGGAGAGTGACTTCAGGACCGCCTTTCAGCTTCAGCCGCCCCGATGAGCCGATGTGAAGAGCATCAGTAAATTGCACTGTTTGCATGCCACCATCCCAACTGGGCCATGTGCGCCAGTCAATCATTTTGTCCCAAACGGCTTCGATTGCAGCTGGAACCACTACAGAATTTTTGATGATGTCCATCCGATTAGACTCGCTAACTCGCTAATGAGAGCGCAATTATAACAATCGAGCACGGTCCTGGCAGCGAATCGTAACGACAAGTCGGCGTCAACCGTTACTTAGTGAATTGGCAGGTATCAGAGTTTTTTGTCGGTCTTGCTGCTTTTGACACCTTTGCCCATCCAGTCTCCAGGCGCATAAGTTGAAGCTTTCTGCACAGCTTTTCCGGTTTTAATCAAATTATCGACCGTTCTCTTAGCCGCTGAAACAGTTCCGGATGCTGCAGCCGCCGCCGCGCCGCCGGCTGCCTCAGTAACCGCTGCCGGTTCAGAGGTGGCTGCGACAGTCGCCGCTTTATTGAGACAAGATAATTTCGAAATAGCTGTGCCGATTCCGGCTGTTGCCAGTAATAAACCTGCAGCCCCAGTATCTGCGATCAATTGTTCCTTGGCGGCGTGAACTCGTGCCCGACCCTCAGCTGTTTTACTCAAATCTTGCTGATGCATTATGGTGCCTACCTCACCGTGTTTTACAACATCGTGGACTGCTGACCCGACTTTGACAGCTGTGTAGAGAATGCCGGCTCCCTCTACTACTGGCAGAGCGGCAGTAGCGGCGGCGGCTA
>CAJCHQ010000923.1 GCA_903970295.1 Bryobacterales bacterium | reverse complement strand
ATGAATTTGTTCGTAGAGAATCTCACAGTTGAAGGGGCGGGCTGCCTTGCCCTGCCAGGTCGACCAATGACAAATCCCAAACAGGGCGAGACTGGTGAATCTCAGACGGGAAAGGCGCCCTTCGCCGACTCCTCTTTTAATCAACCGTCTGGACACGTGCAAATGATCAGAAGTGGTGTTGTCACGTCAATTCCATATTTCCGCAGAGAATCTTTGAGTTCGGCGGAGGCAGTGGTACAAGGACCAGCGTTAATCGCCGAGGTGACGAGCACGACTGTCGTCGATCGAGGTTGGGTTGCGAATGTGACAAGTGGAGGAGTGCTCATTCTCGAAAGAGTGAATGAGAATTTCCGAGCTTCCGGCGCGAAAAGGTCTAATCAAAAAAGCACAGCCAAGATGCAAACAGCGCATATCCGAACAGCACAGACTCAAGCAGCACAGACTCAAGCAGCAGAAATGCGATTGGATAAAGCTGACCCGATCCATTTGGAGCTGTTCAATAACCTTTTTATGGCTATTGCCGAAGAGATGGGATTAACGCTGCAGAATACCAGTCACTCTGTCAACATCAAAGAACGCCTGGATTTTTCCTGTGCCGTTTTCGACAGTGCCGGTGCGCTGATCGCTAATGCTCCACATATTCCTGTTCACCTGGGATCAATGGGGGAAAGTGTCAAGACGTTACTCCGAGAAAAAAGCGGAATGATGCGTCCAGGCGACTCTTTCGTACTCAATAACCCATATGACGGTGGTACACATCTTCCAGACATTACGGTGATTTCGCCAGTCTTTTTCAGCCCTAAAATTGAGCCCACATTTTTTGTAGCTTCGCGCGGCCATCACGCGGACATTGGTGGTATCACCCCCGGTTCCATGCCACCGAATAGCTGCACACTGGAAGACGAAGGTGTTGTTATTGATTTAATGCCCCTTGTGGCAGCCGGCAAATTTCTCGAGAATGAGATTTTATCTGTGTTGAGTGCTGCAAAACATCCGGCGCGCAATCCGCAGCAGAATATTGCCGACCTCAAGGCTCAGGTTGCTGCTAATACTCGCGGCACCCAAGCGCTGGTGAAGCTGGTCGAACGTTGGGGAGTCGAAACCGTGTCTGCCTACATGCGTTTCGTGAAAGAGAACGCTGCACTGGCTGTCCGCGAGGTGATCAAAACACTCAGTTCAGGACGATTCGAATGTCCCCTCGATAACGGCAGCAAAATTTGTGTCGAAATTCGGGTAGATCGATCTGATGCCAGGGCAACAATTGATTTTAGTGGCACGTCGCACCAGACCGAAACTAATTTGAATGCTCCTGTTGCGATAACCCGAGCTGCCGTGCTTTATGTTTTTCGTACTCTGGTGAAAGACAATATACCGCTTAATGACGGCTGCATGGAGCCTCTAGAGATCGTTATTCCAAAAGGTTCACTGCTCAATCCTGTCTATCCGGCGGCAGTAGTGGCTGGCAATGTCGAAACTTCGCAAGCGATTACTGACACCTTATATGGTGCTCTGGGAAAATTAGCTGCATCGCAAGGCACGATGAACAATTTCACTTTTGGCAATTCGCACTACCAATACTATGAAACTATATGTGGTGGATCGGGAGCCGGTCCAGATTTCAAGGGAACGAGCGCAGTGCAAACGCACATGACAAATTCCCGACTGACCGACCCTGAAGTGCTCGAGCAGAGATACCCGGTGATCGTGCGCGAGTTTTGCATTCGCCAGGGTAGCGGTGGAAAAGGGCTCTATACAGGCGGAGATGGCGTCGTTCGCAAAATTGAATTCCGAGAAGCGATGACTGCTTCGATCCTGTCACAAAGACGTAAAACCGGAGCCTTTGGCTTAGCCGGGGGCGAATCTGGCTCATGCGGTAAAAATTCCGTACAAAGAATGAATGGAGAAAGTGAAGAATTAGCCGGCACCGCTAGCATTGAGTTGAGGCCAGGAGATATCTTCATCATCGAAACTCCTGGTGGCGGCGGTTATGGTGTGGGCGAGGTTGAAACTATCTAATGAAGATACTGGTCATCAATGGCGGATCAAGCAGTATCAAAAGCAGTTTGTTCGACTTGAATCAACTGCCCGATAACAATCAGACACCGCTTTGGAAAGGTCAGATCAACTTCCGCCCCGACAAAACCGCAGAAATTATTACCAAAGCCAGAGAAGGCTCAGAATCAAAAAACGATATCGAAGCTCCCACCCCTGACGCAGGATTTCACAAACTCTTCGAAAAGATCACGGGAGCTTCTGGCTCGCAACCGGTCGTAAATATAGACGAGATAAAAGTAGTCGGACATCGTGTCGTGCATGGTGGCAACAAATACTT
>CAJCHQ010000922.1 GCA_903970295.1 Bryobacterales bacterium | reverse complement strand
GACGTCGTCAGGGCTGCAGCGCAGCAATCAACAGCGGCCAAAGCGATGCTTTTCGCCCAAGCATCGGTCAAGAATCATCAGACGGATGGAATCTTTATTAGTCCTATCACCCTGACCGCTCTTAATTACAATGACTACGGCGGCAATCCGCCCGCCGGCACGACGCCCTTCGTTCAGTGCACCACCATGGTCAATGTCACACTGCCAGCGCCTCTATACTTTTTCGGTGCTTCCTTCACCAACCATTTTCAATTCAGTCAGATCTACACCAGCCCGATTATCAAAACCAAGTACATACTTCCATGATTCCACGGGAATGGAATAACCAGGTCAATGGAGACAAGATCATTTGAAGAACCTTCACGCCTTTTGCGCATCACTCCTAACAGCCATACTCTTTGTTGGAGCGTTCGAACAAGCTGCGTCCTGTTTGCCAGGACAAGCCAACGCTGCCAATACGGCGCCAGCACAAGTCGAGACAGTGCCTGTCAATCTGATTCAAAAAGCTTATAGTCAAATCCGTGATAAAGAGTTTTCCAAGGCAACCAAAACTCTATGCACTTCAATTCGCACTGAAGGTGATAGCCTGACAGCCAGGCGCTACCTCTCATACGTACTGCTTCAGCAAGGATTGGCAGAAGATGCACTCAAACAAATGACGTCACTTGCCAATCCAACTGCCTTCGATCTGTTTATGAAGGGAGTGGCATTCGAGATGACAGCCAACCCGACGACTGCCGTGGACTGGTTTCGTGCGGCGGTCGAGAAAGATCCGCAGAATACCTACTTCCGCAACAAAGCAATCGATTCACTAATCGGTGTCGCTAAGTACGATGACGCTATTTTACTCTGTGCCGATGGCAGTAAACTTGCGACAGATGCACAAGTGAAAAGCTTCTACGAAGAAAAAATGAAAAAAACCAAGACGAAAAACGATTGGTTAGCGAAAGCCTCCGAGGATCAAATGAGACGCAAATCTCAACACCTCGACTCAGCGACTCATTAGCGCTTTAGTCAGAAACTGGCGTGAAACACCGAGCAAAAAGATGGATAGCGCCTTACCCAATTCAAATTTTAAGGTCCGCTGGCCAACAGCACTGAATTACCTGGGTGCGTCTGTCGCATTTTTGCTGTTGGGGGGAGCAAGCTTACTCCTTCTCTGTTTCTTATTGCTGTTGCAAATTCCGCAAGTGCTTATGCAAGAGGACATGAGGAATTTTCTTCAGCTTGTGGGCGGCTCGACGTTGACGTTTCTGATTTTGTTCAGTTATCCGCACTTCGTTTGGTCGTATAAATTTGCATATCAACAAGGCGCGACTTTCGTAATCAATCACCACTGGCGGTTACTAGTCTATCCCCTTTTTCTAGTGCTGTTGCTGGCAGTGACCGTATTGACATGGAATTATCCGGTCAGCAAAATGCCAGTCCTTAGTCTCATCGACAACAGTTTTCACTTTGCAGGCGTAGACTTATACTGGTCGGCATACAGCGGCTGCGGACAACTCTTGCTGGCCAGTCTATTCATTTGCCAGACGATAATGGCCGGTCACCACTATTGCATGCAAGCCTTCGGAGTGGCACTGTCCTGCGGAGAAGATAAAGGCTACAAGCTGAACTTAGCTCAAAAGAAATTACTCCGCTTGAATTTGTACGCGCTCTGGGCAATGAATTTATTCAGTGGCTACACTTTTTTCGCGATTTTGAATAGTCATGACTTTGCCTATCACCCGGTGCAATTTCCGGCTCCGTTGACTTCCATTGCTAATCTGGTGTTCGCCCTTAGCATTGTCGTGCTCGTGGCGAAAGTCGTCGTTCCCCTCTTCAAAGAAACGCAACGGCTGCCGCCAATTTTGGCGATACTGCCAGTATTATCCGTCTGGATTTGGTTGCAGCCTTTTTGTCAGCCATACGGCTTCCAGGCATGGGTGGTGCCTCTGGCCCACGGCGCCCAATACTTATATTTCGCATACCGAGTAGAAAACAATAGCTTTGATCCCACTGTGCAGCGAACGCTGTCGGCAAATTTCAAGGGTCGCTTGGTCTATCTGATTTGCCTGACATTTGTTGTGATCGGACTGGGATACGTAGGCTTTATGTTCATTCCGGTCATGCTTGACCGAGACCGATTACTGACACAGGTACCCGCTAACTTTTTCTTACTCGCAGCATTTCTGTTCATTAGCTTGCACCACTACATGGTCGACTCTGTCGTTTGGAAGCATGATTCGAGGGCGAGAAAACTCTTGAGTAAAGAAGCTTTCTGATCGAAAGTTGTTGTCAAGCAATCTTGATTTGCGGTGCTTGCAGGCCGGGTCACTGACTGAACACAAAACTCTTATAAGAACTTTAGCGATTTTTCTTATTAGCCGAAAGTTCTTACCGGAAAAAATTTAGGTCGAAAAATTTCAGCAATAGTTGAACTTTTTTTCGGCCCACTACGTTTATCAATTTAGATAACAACAAGGGAGGATAGGTTATGAGCACTAGGTCGCTTATTCGCAGTCATATCAACGCACTACCCGACGGTCAGCCATTCTCGACTCGAGATCTTCTCGTCTATGGAAGACGAGCAAGCATTGATCAAATGACGCACTTGCTGGTGAAAGTGGAGCTACTCATTCGCCTCGCGCGTGGGGTTTTTATGAAGCCGACGCCCGAAAGTGTGCCACGTCCATCAGCTAAAAAAATAGCCGAAATTAAAGCTAAAGCCTTTGGTAAAGAGATTCACACACACGATGCCGACGCCGCGCATCTTCTGAAGTTGACTGCAGACAAAAATCAAAACGTGACTTTCACTGTTAGCGGGCGCACCACTTCATTCGCATCTATCCACGGTCGAATAACTTTGCGCGGCACCACAGCTAAAGATGTTAGGAAGGGAAACAATCCTGTAGGGCTAATTGTCCGGGCGCTAAAACATCTGGGCAGCCACAAACTGACTATGCAGGTTATAGAACGTGTGACGCATGACCTCATGCGAACTGAACGAAATAAACTTAGGCGAGAAGTGAAGTGGATGCCAGCCTGGATGGGGGATAAATTTATAACGTTCTGGTTGGGCTCTCTACCCTATTCAAAAGCGGCTTAAATAAAGGCTCTAAGAAATTTCGCCAAATTTCTTATAAACTTGTTTCATAGAAAAGCTGCTAGTTCCTCCTGCAATTGCAACATCGTCGATTGGCGCTCTTTCGGCTCTTTCTTCATTGATTTGCGCAACACATATTGCAAACCGACGGGCAATCGCAGTCCAGGACATGCTTCAGAAAAGTTCAGCGGCTCGCGTTGAAGATGATGGGACATAACCTCCATCGCATTTGCACCTGGAAAAGGCAAGCGCCCAGTCAGCACGTTGTACATCAAACAACCGAGAGAATAGATGTCCGAGCGGGCGTCGAGATCTTTGCCGGTGATTTGTTCAGGGCTCATAAAAGCCGGGGTTCCCAGAACTTGTCCTTCGGCGGTGAGCTTCTTCATTTTGGGATCGTTCAACTTTTTGGCAATACCAAAATCAACGATTTGAACCAACTCGTGTTGCACCCCTTTTTGCACGAGAAATATGTTATCAGGTTTTAGATCACGGTGGATAACGCCATTTTCGTGGGCATAAGCCATGCCATCGCAGATTTGTATAAAAATCGGCAATGCTTTTTCGCGAGGCAAACGCATCTGCTCGCGCAACAAATTTCCCAGAATTTTGCCATCCACATAATCCATAACCAAAAATGGAAAGCGACCTTCGGAAATGCCGAAATCGAAAATTTTGACAATAGAGGGATGGTTGAGCGAACTGGCTGTTTCGGCTTCCCGCTTGAAGCGCAAGAAAGCTGTCTCGGTAGGTTTCACCTCTTCGAATAGCACTTTAACAGCGACTTGACGATCGAGAACTGCGTGGTGAACCTTATACACGATGCCCAGCCTGCCCCGGCCAATCTCTGAAAGGACTTTATATCGACCCGCCAGAATGCTTCCCGGTGCAAGACACTCGACCATTTTCAGACCTCAGTGCGACAGACCTTTTCATGCTACTACAGAAGGCCTAGGACGACCAGACAAATCCAGTAGTAGGAGATGGCACCGCCAAAGAGGAGGCTGTCACCGCGATCTAGAAAGCCTCCATGTCCAGGAATCATCGTGCTCGAATCTTTCATGCCAGCATCTCTTTTGAGCAGAGACTCGCACAGATCACCAAGTTGTGAGCCAATCGAAACAAAGGCGCCCATCAATGGAGCTTGCCAGAGCATGCCGCGGAAAGGTCGGCAGGCGAAGGCATAGTTGTCGGCCGTGTAAACAACAACTACCGCCCAAAATATGGCCATACAAAAGCCACCGAGAGCGCCTTCCACTGTTTTCTTTGGACTAATCTGCGGGTAGAGAAGATGTTTGCCGAAAAATTTACCGACATAATAAGCAAAAACATCAGTCGCCCAAATGATAAATAGACTGACCCAGACATAAGCTAAGCCCGGTTGCAAAAGGGGATTCGATTCGGCGTGGAAAGTTGGCGGACAGAGATTGCGCAAAAGCACCAGGTGACTTGGCAAAAAGCCGACATAGATGAAGCCGAGAATAGTGCTAGCAATATCAGCAATGGTGGCAGGCGGAGACTCACTCCGGAAGAGGAGGCGAAAGAACGAGATACAAATTCCGATCGTGAGCAAGATTGGAAAGTGCTCGATGCCAAAATTCCAGGGCAATGTCAGCCCGGGTACAGAGGACATGCCGGCGACCGCGAAAAAAGCGATGATCATGCCGCGGATAATGCGGGGCGATGGATTCATCCCCTTGGCTTTGGCCATGCCGATGAATTCATTACCACCCAAAACACAGGCAGCGCACAAGACCATGGTTAGCCAGATGCCGCCAGCCATGATGCTGGTTGTCGCCACAAAGAAAAGACACCAGCCATAAAACACTCTCATCGTCAAGAGCGTTTTTGTATTTTTAGGCGCTGAAGATTCGTTCATTACACTAGCTTCGTTTAAGCAGATAGGACGATTATCGCATTACTGTTTATGGTCTTCGACTGAGTCCGGAAATGACATTAAGCGAGCCGCCGCTAAGGCCGTCATAGGAATTGTGCAAACCAATCCCAGACTGCCGCTCAGAGCCGAGGCAATTTCGGTGGCGACGAGATCAAGATTGAGCAATTTCGAGTTGGAGATTTGCGAGGCCAACAGAAGCAGAGGTAAAGCAGAACCGGTGTAGGCAAGAATAAGGGTATTCGTCATTGTGCCCATGATATCCCGACCGACGTTCATCCCTGAGTCATACAATTCTTTTGTATTAAGAGTTTTGCCGGTTCGAGCAACTTCTGCCACCGCCGAAGAAATAGAGACACCGACGTCCATAATTACCCCGAGTGCCCCGATCAGCATGCCGGCCGCCAAAAGACCGCTATAGAACTCGGGTTTCTGATGCAAAACTGAACCACGCAAAATTTGCGCTTCCTCGCTCGATAATCCGGTCAAGGGTGCCATCTGGATCACAATCTGGGCGGCAATGCCGGCGATGACCACACCACCAACAGTGCCGATCACAGCGGCCAGAGCTTTTTTGGAAAAACCGGCGATAAAGAACATGCTGGCGGATGTCGCTACCAGGCAGATGAATATAGCCGTTGCCAGCGGGTTGAAACCTTGCAGACTGAGAGGCAGCAAAACCAGGCCAATCAAAAGAACACTGGAAACTAATCCCGCTAAACTCTTGAGGCCGTCTTTGCCGCCAAAGAATAAAAAGGCTGCCAGAAAAACTGCCGCCAACCAGAAGATCACCGGCGCCCGGTGATAATCGGCGATGTTAATTTCAGGCTTGCCACTACCCTCGGTGACAATCGAGAGCACCACTTCTCTGCCTTTGGTGACATTGACGTTATAGGCCGGGTTGTCTGTAATTTCGTTTGTGACGACGAAAGTCTCGCCTCTGAGCGGACCTTCCAAAACCTCGACTAATACCTCTTCTTGATTGCTGACCATGCCCGTGCCGTCGAGCAATGACTGGTTCAACTTGGCAGCGCTCACAGAAATCACGCGACCAGTGACAAACTGTTCGTCGATTTTGGCGGCTGAGGCTGCTCCGGCAGCTGCTTCTCTCCTGTTTTTGGCTGAGAGAGCGGCTTTCACTATTGCATCACTGCGACTGGGAGCAGAAAAGCATGCGCTAGATGCGGTCAAACTGACAATCAAAAACAACGAGCCAAGACCA
>CAJCHQ010000921.1 GCA_903970295.1 Bryobacterales bacterium | reverse complement strand
GCTGGTTTCGCCGCGGTCTTCTGTGAATTAGCACAGGATGTTCCTACGATCAGTTCTGACCAGGTCAAGCTGGCTCAGGAAGATACAATTTGTCTTGATAACGCGCTCGAGGCTGTCTTCCAGATCAAACCCACCGGCTTGAGCGCAGCACTTCTGTCTTATAAAGACCAGGGGCTTGTCTCCAAACAGGGCACGCCTCAGCAAGTTTCCTGATAGGATGCTATCTGAATCGAAATAGTTGTACAGTTGGGTTGTTTAATTAGATTGGTTTTCAGGCTGTTCATTGGATTGTTGACTGGGTCGTTTTTTAGGATTAACCGTGGACGCACCACTGCCCGGAAAAGTTTTTGTCACAGGAGCCGGCGGATTTATCGGTTCAAAAGTTGTGCAACAACTTTGCGAAAACAAATGTGACGTGCGGACATTCGGGCGCTCTAACTCGGCTCCCCGCACTTTGCATGATTTGCCTGTCGAACATGTGGGTGGCGATATCACTAACTTCGAACAAGTTTTCTCGGCAATGGAAGGCTGCAGCTATGTCTACCATCTTGCCGGACTGGTCTCGTATAACAAGCGAGATTTGCAGCGGCAATATGGTGTCAACGTCATTGGCACGCAAAATGTCGTCAATGCCTCGTTGCGACACCAGATCAAAAGGCTGGTGCACACCAGTTCTGTCGCTGCGATGGGCATTCCTACTGCCGGCACCATTGGCACAGAATCTATCGAATATAACCTGTACGGTCGAGAGCTCACCTATTGTGATACCAAATACGAAGCTGAGCTGGAAATTCATCATGCCTTCAAAAACGGCTTGAATACGATAATTCTCAATCCCGGCATCGTCTTCGGTGAAGGTGACACGCATCCCCATCACCACGCTATTTTTGCTGCTATGTCCAGGGGATCGATGATAGGTGTTCCAGCCGGTGGCGTGGCATTCTCAGATATAAACGACGTTGTGGATGCCCATCTGAATGCGAGCACTATGGGAAGAGCCGGCGAACGCTATGCGCTTGTCAGCGCCAATTTATCCTATCGGGATGCCGCCTTGATATTTGCTCGTATCAATAATACTCGTCCGCCTTTATTTACCATTCCGGGTGGAGTCTTAACCTGGTTGGGCACGCTTGGTGAATCAATTTTTCCTGCCATCGGGATGGGCGCGCCTCTTACAAAGCAGAACGCCTGGCTGAGCCAGCACAACATTTTTTTCAGTTCGGAAAAGGCAATTCAGGAGCTGGCATTTAAGCAAACGTCTTTTGAGGATACGGTTCGTCGAACAGCGCCTTATTACCTCGGGCAGGCGACCGAGAAGCCTTCTGGTAAGCGTTCGGTCGGCATAACTTAAATCACTCGTCAAGTACACTTTTTTCACTAATAGCTAGCTCCTTGATTGTTTTGCTACATTAGAATGTAGTTAACGCTC
This sequence comes from Bryobacterales bacterium, assembly GCA_903970295.1. Next base: position 110 of record CAJCHQ010000921.1, on the reverse strand, counting down.
GCGTCTTGAGGACCGCAAAGAAGTTAATTGGTAGACTTGCTAATGAGCGACGCGTGTGTCGTGAGGTAACAGAGCTCCGGACTCTTGCAATGCAAAATCGAAGTAAGAAA
>CAJCHQ010000920.1 GCA_903970295.1 Bryobacterales bacterium | reverse complement strand
AGAGCGTTTTACGCAGATTGTTCGAACCGCTTGGTTATGACGTCGAAATTGAATCACACAAGTTAGATGAAACATTCGAGGATTGGGGTGAGAGTCGTTATTACACCTTGAGATTGAAAGCAAATTGCACTGTGCACGATCTGCTCACACATATTTATGTGTTGGTTCCTGTTTTGGACAACGAGAAGCACTACTATGTCGGTGATGAAGAGGTGAATAAACTGCTTCGTCACGGCGAGGGCTGGCTCGCTCAACATCCGGAAAAGAATTTGATCACCAGTCGCTATTTGCAGCGCAAGCAACATCTCACGCGCCTAGCCTTGCAACGATTGTCCGAGGAACTAGAGCAAGATCTGGAAGTCAGCGAAGAGCAACATGCGGATGAAGAGGCGGTGGTAGAGAAAACCATCAGTCTCAACGATCGCCGAATTGGCACTGTCTTAGCTGTTTTGAAAGAAGCTGGGGCGAGACGTGTGATCGACCTTGGTTGTGGCGAAGGCAAACTACTGGCACGAATGCTGCAAGAGCGAGATTTTGTCGAGATCGTCGGCTTGGATGTCTCCTATCGCGCTCTAGAACGCACCAGTGACCGCCTGCATTTAGAGCGCATGCCAGACCATCAAAAACAACGCATTCGCTTGATGCAAGGATCGCTTACTTACCGAGATCAACGTATGTCCGGATTTGATGCAGCCACATGCGTAGAGGTGATCGAGCATCTCGATCTGCCCAGACTGTCGGCATTCGAACGCGTGATATTTGAATTTGCCAGGCCTTTAACTGTCGTGGTTACGACTCCGAATGTGGAGTACAATGCCAAGTTCGAAAATTTGCCGAATGGCAAATTGCGCCATCGAGACCACCGATTCGAGTGGACCCGTGCTCAATTTCAAGACTGGGCGCATGGTGTTTGTTCGAGGTTTGCTTATAACGTGCGCTTTTTGCCAGTCGGGGATGAAGATTCTGAGCTGGGCGCTCCAACACAGATGGGGGTGTTCTCTAGATGAAAATTTCATTGCCTGATCTTTGCCTGGTCGTTTTTGTCGGTCCCAGCGGCTCGGGTAAATCAACATTCGGCGCCAAACATTTCAAGCGCACAGAAGTGATATCCTCCGACTTCTGTCGCGGGTTGGTTTCGGATGACGAAAACAACCAGAGTTGCAGCGATGATGCTTTTGAATTAGCGCATTACATCGTCAGTAAGCGCTTGACCGCAGGAAAGTTGACTGCCGTCGATGCAACAAATGTGCAGGCGGAGGATCGAAAGAAGCTGATTGAACTCGCTCGTCAGCACGACTGTTTGGCTGCAGCGATCGTTTTCGATGTACCCGAGAAAGTTTGCCAAGCGCGCAATGCACAGCGCCCGGATCGCGCTTTTGGCGAGCATGTAGTTCGCCGCCAGCACAATGCTATGCGTCGCTCCTTGCGAGGATTAGAACGCGAAGGCTTTCGCTACGTCCACGTTCTATCTTCTGAGGCGGCTATTAGTGAAGTTGAAATCGAGCGTCAGCCCCTCTGGACCGATCGCAGAAACGAGCATGGACCATTCGATATCATCGGCGATATTCATGGTTGCTACGACGAATTGCGCGAGCTCTTGATCAAGCTTGGCTATCATATACAAGGCGAATCGCTAGCGAAGGACACGGAAGCCCTTGACGAAATTGCTTTGCCCTTAATCACCCATCCCGAGGGCAGGCGAGTAATCTTCGTTGGCGACCTGGTGGACCGTGGACCCAAAACACCGGATGTTTTGCGGGTCGTTATGGGCATGGTCAAGGCTGGTTCAGCACTTTGTGTGGCCGGTAATCACGACGTCAAACTAATGAGAAAATTGAAAGGCCGCGATGTCCAAATTACCCACGGTTTGAAAGAGTCGCTCGAACAATTGGAGGCGGAATCGCCGTTGTTCAACACTACGGTGGCCAAATTTATCGACAAATTGATCGGCCACTATGTTCTCGACGATGGCAAACTCGTGGTTGCCCATGCCGGGATGAAACGTGAGTATCAGGGGCGCTCATCACGAAGAGTAAGAGACTTCGGACTCTATGGAGAGACTACTGGCGAAACGGACGAATATGGTATGCCGGTGCGCTACCCCTGGGCGGCCGAATACAGAGGTTCTGCCATGGTGGTCTATGGCCACACACCCGCGGCAGAACCGGAATGGATCAACCGCACCATCTGTGTCGACACTGGTTGCGTATTTGGTGGCAAACTGACGGCACTTCGCTATCCTGAGCGAGAACTGATGTCTGTCAAAGCCGCACGTGCGTACTATGAATCAGCTAAACCATTTCTGCCGGAAGATGAGCGAATGGCAGCGCCTGCAGTCGATTCCCGCGGCGAAATCCTGGACATTCAAGATGTGACAGGACGGCGTGTAATTTCGACCAGATTCGAACGTAACATCTCGATTCGGGAAGAAAACTCAATTGCCGCACTGGAGGTGATGAGTCGATTCGCCGTCAATCCGAAGTGGTTGGTTTACCTCCCGCCAACAATGTCGCCTTGCGAGACCAGCCAGGAAGTGGGTCTTCTCGAACATCCCGCCGAGGCTTTTCGCTATTATTTAAATTTAGGCATTCCTCGCGTGGTTTGCGAAGAAAAGCACATGGGATCGCGGGCGGTTGTGATCGTCTGTCGGGATGAGAAGGTTGCGTATAAAAGTTTTGGTGTGCATGACGAGGGGCGCGGTATTTGCTATACGCGCACTGGTCGCCCATTCTTTCAGAGTCAGCCGCTGGAGCGCGAATTCATTTCGCTCGTGCAGGATGCGGTCAGTGAGGCTGGACTCTGGCATGAATTTAAAACTGATTGGATGGCGCTTGATTGCGAACTGATGCCGTGGTCGGCCAAGGCGATCGAACTTTTGCGCTGGCAATATGCGGCAGTAGGTGCAGCCGCTTCGGCATCGTTGAAGCAAGCTGTGAGCGCTCTGGGAGCTGCTGCTTCAGCGAATGTTGAGGCGCTGCCGTTGCTCCAGAAGTTCAGTGACCGAGCCCGGAATGTCGATTTGTACAAACAATCCTATCGCCGATACTGCTGGCCGGTGAACGATTTGGATGGTATTAAATTGGCACCGTTTCACCTGCTTGCCACTGAGGGGAAAACGCATTTCGACAAAAATCATCAATGGCATATGGATACTTTAGCCAGGCTCGCCGCGGCCAAGAGCGGCTTGGTCACGGCGACGCCCTACAAAATAATTGACCTCACGAGCGCCGAGAGTTTTGCTGAGGGCGTGCGCTGGTGGCACGAGCTGACCGAGACCGGTGGCGAGGGCATGGTTGTGAAACCGCTGGATTTTATTGCCAGGAACGAACGTGGGCTCGTCCAACCTGCAGTGAAGTGCAGAGGGCGAGAGTATTTACGTATAATTTACGGTCCGGAATACACGGCTGAAGAGCATTTGCAGAGGCTGCGTTATCGGGGTATGGGGCGAAAGCGCTCTTTGGCTGCGCGTGAATTTGCTCTGGGTGTCGAAGCTCTGGAGCGTTTTGTGCGGCACGAGCCACTCTACAGGGTGCACGAGTGCGTCTTTGGCGTGCTGGCTTTGGAAAGCGAACCTGTAGATCCTCGACTCTAGCGATTAGACGTTTCGATCTGAAAACGTGAAAGCCGCTCGAAAATGGGGGATAATCTGAAAATTCGCCGGCATTCGAGAGTGATGGGTCTGACTGGTGCGGCGGCGTATTCGATAGATGCGGGTGCAGAATGAGTCAACCGGTCTTGATTTCCAAGCTCAATAGTTTTGCTTTGCTCGTCCTGTTTTGTGCGACGGCTTGCGGTGGCAGTCACCAAGAAATTAGCTCGGTGGCCCCCGGTGAGATTGTGCAGGTTTCGCCAGGTGACGGCACTCATCCTACTGTGCGTAAGCCTTTCAGGCGTCCAGTTGATGATCCGGCCACTGCAGAAGATGAGTCGGCGTATCAACCAGTCGGTTATTTCGGCACGACGACGATACTCGTGCGCATCCCTGCGGGGCAAAATTTACCGCTCGATGTCGATACTGTTGATGGTCAGGTGCGCCGCATTTATATGCCCAAGGGCGGATGGAGCGAAATGCGCAGATCTAGCATCGACTCGCGCGGCTTTGGCAGCGGCACGGATGCCAGAGGCAGAGGCTGGGCATTCGTCGGATTCGCTGATGGGCACAGCGAAGCCGAACCCGCTCCACAACTTGGAATTCCGGGATTAAGCCCGCAGCCCGATGCTTCCGGACAGCAAGATGAGGCGGCCCAACAGGAAGAAGAGAAGCAACAGCAAGAGATGCAACAACAGCAGCAAGACGTAGAGCGTGAAGAAACACAACGACAACAAGAGGCTGACAGGCAGGAGCAGGAAAGGCGCGATCAGGAACAATTGGAACAGTCGCGGCAGAGAGAATAGCTTTTGGGGCTGTCCCGATCAGCTCGGGCACTTTTCGGGCCTGCTTGCGTCCAACCCGGGGCGATAGTCAACACCAAGAGGCGAGTATGATTAAAAGTGATTTTGTAATGGACCTGGAAGCAATTAGAACACGCGCCCGGCAGCACATTGAGGAAGGCGCCGTGACGGAAGCTTATCAAGGCGACCGGGAAACGATCATCAAACTGCTGAATGCCTCGCTGGCGACTGAGATAGTATGTGTCCTTCGGTACAAGCGACACTGGATGATGGCAAAAGGAATCAACTCCGAGTCGGTTGCCCAGGAATTCGCAGAGCACGCCGGCGAAGAGCAAGAGCACGCTGACCGAATTGGTTTGCGAATCACGCAGCTCGGTGGCGAGCCTGATTTGAACCCAGCCGGTTTGCTCAGTAGAAGTCATTCAGAATATGTCGAAGGCAAATCTCTGATCGATATGATCAAGGAAGACCTGGTTGCTGAGCGAATTGCTATTGATTCGTACGGTGAAATTATTCGCTACATTGGTGAGAAGGATCCGACTACTCGTCGCATGCTTGAAGACATCCTGGCGAACGAAGAAGAACATGCTGATGATCTCGCCAATTTGCTCGGTTCGATGAACTAATTTCATAATTCGGCTAAAGGCTGTGACCTGATGGCTGCGTTCTTTCTCTCCACGGAAAAAGATGCCGCGGATGTGAGGACGCAGTCATTCTCGAATAGTATGATAAGTTCTCTGAACTGGGCGCACTTATTATGACCGTGATCCTGATTGGAACTGACTCCGGTTGCCGGACTTTCGATGATTCGAGTGAAGGTGTCGTCGAATTGTCTGGACGACGTATTTGTGCGATGGCTGCAGAGAGTGCGCTCACTTGTCTTGCTTTGATCGATGACAACGAAGTGCGGCGGCGCCATCCGAACGGAGAATGGACACGTGTGTTAACGAGTTCAGTCGCTCTCGAGTCGCTTCTTTCATCTCGAGGGCGGCTTTTTGGTAGTACGGCTGGTCCTCACCTCGTGCGGCTCTCAGCAGACGGAGTGGCTGAGCGCTTGTCTGGATTTGATGCAACACCAGGTCGAAGTGATTGGTTTGCCCAGGGACCACCGCTTGGCATTCGAAGCATGACAGCCACGGCTGACGGTGGCGCGATTATGGCAGCAGTTCATGTTGGTGGCATACCGCGCTCCGCGGATGGTGGGCAAACCTGGGCGCCAACAATTCCAATCATGCACGATGTTCATGAAGTGCAGGCGCATTCTTCTTTGCCCAATATCGTCGCAGCGGCCGTGGCGCTTGGCTTGTGTGTAAGTGAAGATGGTGGACTCAATTGGCGTTTGTTGGCAGACGGACTCGAAGAAACTCATGGTCTGGCGGTTGCGATTCTGGAGCACGTGGTCCTTTTTAGTGTGCAGCATGACCCTTTCACGCATCGCTCACAGATCTGGCGCTGGCGAATTGGTGGCAACTCCATCGAGCATGTGCGCGATGGATTACCTGATTGGCTCGACGGCAAAGTTGACACAGGACATATAGCAGCCGGCAATAATCATGCGGCTATCGTTGATTCTGGTGGCAGTCTCTGGTTCTCTAGCGCTGGTGCCACGGCTTGGAAGCATTTGGCCACCGGCATACATGGAGCTTATCAGGGTATGGTCGTTCTCTGAAAGACCCCTTCTATTTATATTGTTCCGCCTGCAATGTATAAAGTCGCTCATAAGTTCCATTTAGAGCCATCAGCTCATCGTGAGTGCCTGACTCGGTAATCGCTCCATTTTCCAGCACAATAATTGTATCAGCCATGCGCACCGTCGAGAATCGGTGTGAAATTAACAGGGTGATCTTGCCGGCAGTGAGTTCTTTGAAGCGCTGGTAGACATCGTGCTCAGCGCTTGCGTCAAGGGCGGCAGTTGGTTCGTCCAAGATCAGGAACCCGGCCTCGCGAAAATCATTGTCTAGGACCTCGCTCCAATCTTTTTTGTCGGTCAAATCATCTTCAGCAAAGTGCCGCGATCTCATGAACGCTCTCGAAAGTGCTATTTTTTGCCACTCACCGCCCGACAATTCGGCTGATTCATCCATGCTAGGATCTCCGTACCAGCCACCGAGGGTAGTGTCATACCCATGCTTGAGCTTTTCTACAACCGATTTTGCACCACCCCTGTCGGCTGCAACTTTGACCAGTTCGTAATTTTCGATTTGACTGACCTGACCAACGCCTACGTTCTCCTGAGCGGTCATATGGTAGTGGGCATAATCTTGGAAAATGACACCCAGATGGGAGCGCCAGTTGTCGAGATCGCAGTCGCGCAGATCGACACCATCAATTAAAATCTCACCAGCGGTGGGATCGTAAAGGCGCGATAACAGTTTTACAAGAGTTGTTTTGCCGGCGCCGTTTTCGCCGACTAAGGCAACGGATTTGCCTGGGGCCAGCACGAGGCTCAGATCAGTCAGCACGTTCTGTTCGCCTCTGTCATATTTGAATGATACGTTGCGGAACTCGATTCCTTGCTCTAATGGAAACGAGATCGTTCTTGCCAGTGCTTTCGGTTTGACTGTCATCGTCTCCGGCAGCTCTAGAAATTCGTAAAGCTCGTTGATGAAGAGATTGTTTTTATAGATCTGAGAGAGAGAGTAAATCAGATTGTTAACCTGTCCGCGAATGCTCTCGATAGCGCTTGTGTACAGGGTTAAACTGCCCAGGCTGATCAGCCCCATGATCGCGTTGATTGCGACATAAGCGTAAGCTCCGATATGACCTATGACCGACAAAACACTTAAGGCGGTGTCACCTTGCCAATGCTTGATCGAGATCTTGCGGTGCCTTTCTCGAAATTCCGAAAATTTCTGGCGATATCTGTTGAAGAAGAAATCGCCAAGGCCAAATAAACGTATCTCTTTTGCCATGTATTCGTTCGTCAAGCAGGTGTTGTAGTACCACAGTTTGCGAACCTCAGGCGTCTCCCATGATGCGAGCCGCCAAGTGTCACGCTGATTTCTAAACGATGTGTATAGATACGGAGCCGATATGACTATTAACGCCACGACCACCAGCGGGCTGAGAGTGGATAGCACAAGAATCATCGAAAACAGTCCAACAGCATAACGAGCGGCTTGCCCTGACTGCGAAATCATACTCATAGGCCGGTAACCAGCCTCGCTTTTCGCTTTTTGCAAAAGGTCATAGAATTTGGGCGTTTCGAACATTGTGATGTCCACAAAACTATTGCTTTTGCGCAGGATCCTGGAATTTATTTCGAAATTGACAAGCTCGCCTAGTTGTTCGGTGACGAAGCCCAGTGCTGGATGGAGCAGCCCGGATAAGAGCTCGGCTGCACCCATTAAGCCAAGCAGAAATAAAATGCCGGCAATTTTGGCAGACAACAAAATATTGATAGCGAACGGCAGGTGGGCAATAATTGTTCCAGCTCCTGGTTTAAGCGAAACTGCCGCGACAATCGCATCGACGAGCATTTTTGTTATAAATGCTTGCCCGAGTGGAAATACGCCGAAGAAGACATTCAAAATGATCAAAATACTAGTGTAGAGAGGATGCACGCTCCACACTAAAGCGAACGCCCTTGGTGTTGCACCGAGCACCTTGAGCACTTCTTTGAGGCGTTCCCCCCAGCTTTTGGATGCCGCTTTATCTTTTGCGTTTTCCGAATTGCTATCACTCAAAGTTAGCCTCCTTCGATCGAAAAGGCGGAATCAGTTATGAATTGGGTGTGCCTCAGGCATATCTCCGCGTTCAAAATTTTCGAAGATAACCAGGTCGAGTTGGAACGGTCCCGGTTTAACGCCGAGATCTGTCAACATCGGATTGCCGAAGATGAAAACAAGACACAGGTTGAGCGATAAAACAATTGATACCAGCATCGTCATTATTGCCTGCACTCGCAAGTCGGCGATGCCAAAGAAGTAGGTAAACACAGTTGTGAAGATACCGCCGACAATCAGGGCAACCCACATGATAGGGGCAACCCCGCGGGTCGAGTTGATCACGCGAGTGCGATGATTTTGGGTCATCGAACAAATTTCGGTGAGCATTTGTTGTTGTATGAGCTGCTGTTTTTCGTTGCTTGGATTAAGTCCGGTGATCTCTTTCCACAATTCGAATGCCGATCGAAAAGTTCTCTGGCTATACCTTTTATCGGCCAAAGTCTTCCATTCATCATTGATCACTTCATCAGCGTACTGGCGGCAATTGGTGCGAATTCGTTCTTTTTCCTTTGCGCCCAGACCCTCGGCACACAAGAAGATATTTGCCAGCCCGCTTGCTTCTAGTGATACCAACCCGCGTACTTCCTGCATGTCTTGCATCGCTTCAACAACGACAAATCCGAGCAGGACAGCATAGAGAGTGCCAATCACTGAAAGCAAGTAGCCTGCAACCTGATGGTAGGAAGTTAGTGTCTCTAAACTGACCCGCGTTCGCACAAGTATCATTCCTGCGACAGCAGCCAGAGTAGTTGTGATTACAAAGACCAAGCAACACAAATAACCGTTCATGACTCCCCTTTCGTCATTGCATTTAATTTGATCAGGCTATCGATACATTCACTCGCTAACTGTTTACTCGATATATCTGGAAATTTTCCGGACGGAACTGATGTCCAATCGCTGCCGCTAAGGCAGTAAACTCGCGCCGGGTGTCCGTGTTTTTCGCGAATCGTTTCGGTGGCGCTGAGAAGGAAGATCGATAATGTCTCTTCTTCGTCTTCATCCTGGTGAAGGTAGTGACACGCCAACTCATCTAGAGTGACAAAGCCCTCGTCCTCGCGCACGGGTGTGTAATCCAGATTGGAGTCTTCCTCAACGAGTTGGATCAAGGCATCGCGAAAGTCTAAGTAGGGGTGATTCATCAGGGCGTCCATGGGTGCGGAATCGCAATTATAGACGAGAACAAGCAACTGAATTTCTCTCTCCGGGCAAATCGGTGCCGGAATCCCGACATTCCTGTCCCACGGTCATCCCAGGAATTGGTAAGATGGAGATGACTGCCTTAGTTTCTAACCTGGAGAAGCGATCGGTGGAGGACGCACAACCTGTCGAGAACACGACTGACACCCCGCAAGTCTCAGCTGAGCTGAGAGCGTCCGTTCTGGATTTCTTCTCCCATTTTGGTTGGCAACCGAATCAGGTCCTGCCACCGCCAGCCAGGGCGGATAGTTCGTGGCTCCTTTTCATTGCTCCAGGCGTTAGCTTCAAACAAATCGAGAGTAGTGCCTGGCTGCTTCTCAGTGACCCCACGACATCAAAGCACGAAGCCATTGTCTACGTGACTGACGATGCCGATCGCGTGGCGCTGGGGCATATGGCTATGGCTATAACCAAATATTGGACTAGCTATGGTCCGGAGTTGAAGGGAATAATCGTCACGAAAAGAGACGGTCATGGCCCCGAGATTCTCAATTTTGCTCGCATGAAGAAGATCTGCATTCTTTCCGCCGTGCAGCTGGCTATGGCTGCCGCAGTCAATTCTGAGTCTGGGCAGGCTGAATTTCGTGCGAGTGTCCTCTCCACATGTGGTGGCTATGCGGTAGATCAGCCTGCGTCGACCAGGCTCGAGTCTGCGTAATACCGCTGCCGGGCATTTAAGTTCGCGAAATAC
>CAJCHQ010000919.1 GCA_903970295.1 Bryobacterales bacterium | reverse complement strand
ATGATTTCTCAATCCACGAGGACTCTGAGATTATACGTGCTTGTTAATTGCAGTTGCCAGAGTTGACTTTGGCACTGCGCCAACTACCTGCTCGACAACCTGTCCACTTTTGAACAGATAAAGACTGGGAATGCCACGTATGGTATATGCTTGCGCGGTTTTAGGATTCTCGTCAGTATTCAATTTGACGACTTTTAGCCGTCCTTCATACTCTTTCGATAAATCTTCCACCACGGGTGCCACCGCCTTACACGGACCACACCAGGGAGCCCAGAAGTCAACGAGCACTGGAACTTCGGCTTTCAGGACTTCTTGCTCAAAGGTAGTATCAGTTACGTTTGCTACAGCAGACATTAGGTATGGACCTCCGGTATGGCTAGTTCTCTAGCTTTGCTAATGAACCTCTCTCGCCATTATAGAAACTCCATTCAGTTTGCCACAGAAAAATCAATTTGTCTTAACCCTCTGGAGTAGCTCAGTCAGAAGTCCGGTCAAAGAATTGGCACGATCCTCTAATATCGTCAATATCATGATTGAATGGCCTCATCCATTGAAGTGATTGCTATGGGCCTGTTGAAGAAAATCTATCGATGGCTGACCCGCAGTTTGGCAAACCAACTGCTGATAACGTATTTGGTCCTGATCACTATTTCTTTGTTCGCCGTCAGTTCCTGGGCTCTGTACAAAATCCACACCGAATCACTCAACACCTTGCATGACTCTCTGACTGTTCAAGCGCTCAATCTGGGCTTGGAAATAGACAAAGATCTAGCTCTCGATTCAGCCAAATCCCGCGCGCGCATTAAGGAAGCAGTCGATCGCCGCGCCGAGACTCTGGGCGTCTCGATCACCGTGGTTGATGAAGATGGACACGTACTGGCAGATTCCGGCGCTCGCCTGGAAGGCGAGAATTTGTCCAATCAACCGGAAATCAATGATGCTTTGACCGGCGATTTTGTCCCTATATATGAACATAGTAATTGGATGTTCATTGCCTATCCGGTCAAGGCTTCCGGACACACGGCTGGCGTCATCCGCCTCGGCATGCCTTTGTATGATATTCAGAGACGTCTGCACAGCGACCTCTACGGCTTTCTGCAAATCATGGTGGCCACTATCGTGATTACGGTGGCAATCAGTTTGTGGCTGGCAAAGAGAGTGAACAGACCGGTAAAAGAAATGAGCGCCATGGCCAGAAACATTGCGCTCTCCGGCGACATCTCGGAATTCGTGCCCGTCAACAGGCGAGACGAAATTGGTGAACTTGGACTTTCGTTCAACCAGATGATTGGGCGATTGCGCGAGCAAGAAAGATTGCGCCAGGAATTTATTGCCAATGCCAGTCATGAGTTGAAGACGCCAACCATGGCTATAGGCTCTGTGGTAGAAGCTCTTCAGGCTGGAGCCAAAGATGATCCGACTTTGCAAACCCAATTTCTCAATTCGCTTGAAAAGTTAGTGGAAAGACAAACCAGTCTGTTGAAAGATCTGCTGGACATCAGTCGTCTTGATAGCGGACTGGAGACCGAGTGGCAAGATGACGTCGGCATCGAACAGATCATTGCTGATGCCATCGAACAAGCGAGATCCCAGGCGGAGAAGAAGAGCATTCAATTGATCAACCTCGTCAGCAGTGGTGAAAGCAACGGTCACGGAACCTCCGAGCGGGTCATCCCAGGCAACTCGATTCAGCTGCAACAGGCGATCGTCAATATCCTCACGAATGCTGTAAATTACACGCCCGCGCAGGGAACCGTCACAGTCTCGACCAGGTTCACCGATGACGAAAGAGTGGAGATCACGATCAAAGACAGTGGTATCGGTATTGATGCCGCCGATTTGCCTCACATTTTCGAGCGTTTTTATCGGGCCGATAAAGCGCGCACCAGAGTCGGCGGAGGCAGCGGACTGGGTCTGGCAATTACGCGTGATATCGTGGCGCGTCATCACGGCATCATCAAAGTCGATTCAGTCGTGGGTCGTGGCTCGACCTTTTCGATCCACCTGCCAACTAAAATCAGCTCGACTCTCTCACCATTGAAGGTCGATGCGGAAAGCCCCGTTACCTAGTTCGTGGATAGAAAATGGCTTTCGATTTTTTCACAGGACGTCTCAAAGAATTTTTTGCCAAGCAAGGCAAAGGTGGCCAAGCGCATTTCAACGAGCCGAATCTAGCTAGCTCTCAAGCAGAGCAAAACGATCAATCTAATCAAGCCGGTCAATCTAATCAATCTAGTCAACACGAACCGTGCTGTACGGGCAAAGTCCACATTTTTTATCGCGGCGTCAGCGATGATCATTTATATGTTGCTCGTCAACGCAGCTGGAGCGAAGTCAAATTTTTCCGCCCTCGCGGCTTGCGAGTTTTCTGCCAGGATTGTCGAAGGCGCTTGCTTTAGGTACTATTGTCTTACCTTGGAGCCGACGCCGAATTGGAAGCCATCCTGAAAAACCCCAGCAGCGTTGGCGATTTGATTGGCTTCGCCATGCGTATTTGTCGCCAGCAGTTTGTCTCTTTAATCAGAATACTGCTTGTACCAAGCATTATCGAGCTGGCCGGTAAGATCGTTTTTCTCTACGGCATACATATTTTGCTCAGCGGCAACGGCAAATTTCCACTGATGTTGCAGAGCGGTATTTTAATCGTAGTTGGTTTGATTATCTCGATGATCGCAGAGTTCTTTCTGACTTTGCGCCAACTAGCCTTAGTCCGCTTGTATGGCGGCTTTGCCTCTGATTATGCGGATGCCTACGCATTTGTCTCCCGCAAGAAGTTTTTTATATTAGCCACTCTCCTTGGTACCAACACGGTATACAGTTTTGTGGTTATGTTTTGGTGCTTCGAATTAGGAATTTCAATTTTCTTTCTTAAAACAAAGGCTGTAGCTCTTGTTGCCGCGGTTTTTGTATTCTTTGGTCTGATTGGTCTGCTTATATCATTGATTCTGACTGGTTTGCCGCTGTGTGTGATGGTGCCGGCAGTCGCTTGTGAAAACAGAGAATTCACAACTGTCGTAGTAAACGCCCTCAAACTTGCCTACTCGAATATCTTTAGAACGATGCTTTTTCTTGTCTTGTTGGTAGTTTGCATTTATGGTCTCTCGATGGTTCTCAATTTGCCACCGCTAGTAGTGACATTTGTCGAGTACGCAAAGATCGTAATGGAGCAAAAAGGCCATGAGATTCCTCAACCCGGCTTTATTTCTCAGGTGTTCGCCACTTTTTGGCGGTCTTGCACGCAGATGCTCGTGTCTCCGATGCTTTTCATCGCGTGCGGCTTCTATTATCTGGATCTGCGTATGCGCCAGGAAGGGTTGGATTTGCAATTGCGCTTGAAAGATCTGGCTCTACCCACTTCACTGTCTTGATCCGACGCTGGTCTCTGACTCGCACTAACTCCGGCGCCAGAATCTATTCACTGACCTGCGGCTTCGCCAGTTCGCCGCCGGATGGCTTCGCCGGTTCGCCAGTGGATGGCTTTTTATTCTCTTTCTGCAATTCTCTGATCTGAGAGTAGATAGCATTGGCATCTCTGGTTTGAGAGCCAATATAGAGACACTTAGCATAGGCGCTCAAGTAGTCGATCTTGGTCGGTTTGTCTAATTTTTCCGAGTTGTTGATCAGAGTCATTCCCTGGCGCCATTCTTTGTCCGAGTCATCGAACTTGGCTTCATTGTTGAGTGTCTCAGCCAATTTCTTGTGACAGTTGAGCAATTGCTTGTCGGATAAATCCCCATCCTGACTAACTTTCAGGGCTTTGCTATAGGTCAGCTCGGCGTCTGTATTGTTTTTTTGTTCGTAGTATATGTCACCGAGTTGCATCAATAAATCTGCCACTAACTGCGGTGAATATGGCTTAGCCGCCTCAGCTTTGGCAATCGTATCTACAATTGCCTGTTCTGTTGCCGGCCAATCGACGACATCGACATTACCGATGCGAGTGATTTTGACCGGCACGTTCCGCTTGAGCGGATTGATACTGGCTGCTGTCTTCACCGGATCGAAAGTGTATTGCATATCCATCGGCCGCACGAAAGGCGGCGCCGGTGGGCTCAGAGGCACTGCTTTCTCGATCGCTTTGAGAGCTGCTTCATCCGCTTCTTTGATGCCTGATGATTGAGCGATATGCAGTAGCGAAATATTGCCATTGCGATCGAGCCTGAATTTAGCCAGCACGATCTTATTCAGCTGCGATGGCGGCGGTGCCCAGTAGCGCTTGATGCGATTGGACATCTTATCGAAATAAGGACCATAATTGGGCGCGTGCTTAGGGCTGTGTTCTTCTTTAGCCATTTTGTCTTCGATATTTTTCATCAACTTGTTGCATTGCACCGCTTGCTCTTTCTTG
>CAJCHQ010000918.1 GCA_903970295.1 Bryobacterales bacterium | reverse complement strand
GCATTGGCTGCCGAAGCCACATCTTGGTATTGTCCTCCTTGCACGTTCTGATTGAAAGTGCTCTCGAACTGATTGAACCCAGCCTGGGTCATGCCGGAAGTGGAAGGTTCCATAGCGGTCAGAAGTTGTGCCGCCTGCGGATCTGTTGTCTGCAGTGCCGCAATTGTCGCATCGGTCGCCGCGGCGGGCTGCGTAGAGGTCGGGTTTGTCGCAGTCGTGCCCTCCGGTGGAGTGACTGCAACTGGCGCTGCTTCAGCTGGTGTGGTTTGAGATGGCAGTGATTCAGCTGGAGTGTTTGTTATCGAGGCCGGATTAGTCCCTCCCAAGTCTGTGACCAGTGTATTCAGCTGCTGATCGATCACCTGAATTTCTTGGACTATGGCTGCAATCTGTTGCTGCTCAGTCGGCGGGTTAGTGCTTGATTGTCCATCCGTCGTTCCGGCAGCGGGAGACAACAGCCCCGAAGCCGCGTCCGAAGCCGTGTTTACGAGGCCACTGGCGACGTCAGCAGCAGGATTGAGCAAGCCAGCAGCATTTTCAGATGAGCCACCGAGAAATGAACTTGCGTTCTGCCAAGCAGACTCATTGTTTTGCCATGAGGAGGATCCACCTTGAGCGGAAGCGGCCATCTCACCGCCACCGCCCCCGATCATGCCACCCCCACCACCGCCACCACCAGCAGCTCCATCGTAAAAGCTGACTTTCGGCAACTGTGTTGAGCCTGTATCTCTGCCGCCCCTGGCATTCCAGTCGAAGTTACCGGCTTGATCCCAGGCCTGCCTGGACAAACTACTTCCATTTCCATTGCTGTCCGCAACCTGATCGTGCTGACGAAAATTCTCCAAAGTCATAATGTCCCCTGTGTGTAAGCTGGGAAACTAGTTAGTAAAAAGAAACGTGCAGAGAACCAGCAGCATAACTGCCGCTTTTACAACATCGATTGCTCCCTGTGCTTATGAAATTAGGGGATACTTGTCGAATAATTGTGCAAGGGACGTGTAGTACATGGACTAATTCCAGGGGTTTCGGCCATATGCCACTTCTTCGTAATAAAGTCATTGATCGAGAGGCTATCTATTAGTAATATTCTCGCGATGGGAGGATAGGAGTTTAATGGCGGAAATTACGCAATCACAGCATGCAGAGTCGGCCCACAGAGTCGATGATCCGACAAGCGCCACACTGTTGGCTGATGCGCACGATCGGTTGATGCCTGTGAATGTCACACTGTCAGACGGAAGCGTGGACCACCGCTATTACGAAGTTCATCTGCCGAATGGCGTTTCAGATACAGCCGCGCAACATCTTCCTGTGGTTTTTGCCCTGGATGGTACCACTGCGAACAAGCCCTACACGGGCATGGCGGTCGACAATAAAATAAATGCGGAAGCGGATCGAGATAATTTTATCGCCGTATACCCAATACCGAAGCCTCGATCGGTAGGCTTGACGGTGGCAGGATTAGACACGGGAATCGCAGCCAAAACGATGCGCGATTGGAATGCTCCCGGTGTCGGTAGCTTGCCCACCGATCCTCACTACAACGATGTCGATTATATGAAATCTGTGATTGCTGATGTGCAGCAAAAGTTCAGCCCCAAGCCAGGACAAATGGATGCGGTGGGAATGTCGCTGGGTGGCGAGTTCTTGATGGATCTGAATAACAAACTTCCCAGAGGGACATTCAACAAAGAATATATGGTGAGTTCGACCGAATTTGGAACGGAAGGTGTGCCCACCGGTGCCGCTGGTGCTTCGGTCAAAATTGTGCGCGGTGATAGCGATCCGATTTTGCCTGAATATGGAGCAATGCATCAGGACTTCCCATTTTTGAAAAATATGGTCATGAGAGGAGTCGAGGCTACATCCAGAACGGACAACAATTGCCCGCCATGTGTCGTCAATTCTTTGCTCGACGTCAACGGCTATAAAGGTCCGGCTCAAGCGCCAGTCGATCATGGCACCTATAGTGAAATTACCTATCAAACACCAACGGGCGCGAAAATTGTTGCTGATACCATATTCGGTGCCGGGCACTTTTGGTTCGGCCGAGAAACTGGCGGCAGCCATGAAACGATTGCTACCGATAGCAATGGAGTAAATCCGCCGGCAAGTGCATTTGATGCGACTAGAGATATGGCGAAGTTTTTCGGGCTGGCTAAGGATTGATCGGCGAAAGCGACGCGTTTAATTGAGCGATGTAATCTCTATAAAAAGCCACCCCATATCCCGGGCCGTCGTTTCTGGTTTACACAATTGGACCGGCACGATGCATCTGGTTGAAGACCTGATCTTATTAAAAACCCTCGTTTGTGAGAACCTTCGGTCCTAACAAATTTCTGCGAAAAGTTAGCGCCGAAGAGTATCCAATTAACAACAACTAGAAACGCCGCAAGCTTGTAGATTTCTGCGAAGCCTGCCGGCGGTAGTAGGAGAGCTGTCGTCAAGGCTGAAGCCCTGGTCCAGGGCTTCTCTGTAGGCAAAATCAGTTTTCTTATAAGTGCACTGTCCACTTTCGGTAGATCGGGCCGACTGGCAAATTTCTACCTAGTAGCTACAAACCGCTGATCAATTATGCCTAAGTCTGCTAGGTGCTGGGAGATTGGATAGAGTCCGTCGAGAACAAGAGTTAGCCGACGGACATGTTCGGCATTGGTAGTGCTGCTTCGAGTCAAAGGTAAACTCAGCTGCCAGCGTTAGCGGGCTCAGGAAGCTTCGGCGTTCGCTTTCGAAATTCATTGAAAGATGCTTTCAAATCAATGCCACGCCAGGAGTCCAGAGGTTTAAAATCGGCGACTTTGTTTTCGATAATGTGCCAATCATCAGGTACAACATAACCTGATGGTCTACAAATCTGGTCCACCTGCGAGGCACTAATAAGGCGTCTCTGAATAAAAATCGGTGTCTGCTTGCTCTCCATCTCTGAATTTTCTACTTGAGCAAGTGATTCGGAAATTACACTATCAGAAACTACCTTTTGATTTTCGTTCGTGTAAAGCACGACATCTTGAATTAAGGTGGATTGGCACACTCGCTTATGAAACTGCACATTGCGTATGCTTGGGCAGTCCCAGATATCACCATTTTCGTCAATCTGCATTCCTCGGACAAATCTGTAGTCGTCCGAATTCATTTTATCGCGGCTATCCCACAGGTTTGTGAATTGCGGACGGCTGTAATAGCCATCGATTCCTGAAGTCTCTTGTTTCGACGCGATGTTCTTCTGGCGAGTCTCTTTCTTGTGATGAACTACTTTCCCGTTTCTAATCACAGTTGTCTCAGTAGTTTCTGAACCTTGGCTGACGTTCCAGTCACGTTCTGTATTAACGGCGTACCAACCGCGCGTTTCCCAAACGCCCGCGAACCCCTTGGGAATTTTCACCCAAACAAGAGGTTCAACGTATCGTTTGACAATATAGTCGGGCAGCGGCTTCTCCTCTCCCAAATTCCAGAGATAAGGCTCAGGTAAGCGCGAGGGTGCATTCCCCGGGTCAATCTGTTGCGCAGCACCATAAAGAAAACCCTTTGTATTTTCTTCTGCATCTGCCGATTGCGTTTTGCAGCCAAGCAAAATATCTAAAAAAAGTCCTAGTGTTAGACCTAGTATTAGTGCTAGTGCGACTTTCGACGAAGACATCACATCAGTCCTCCAGGCATGGAGCATTCTCTTAGTCCGCTCCGCTTGATGATTGCAGAGGCACGTGAAGGAAGTGTGAATGATGAGCAAATCTGATTGCGAAACGTGTCTCAAAGTTGTTGACACGTTCCGCCGATTGCTGCTGAAGAGTATTCATTTTCTGATTGTGCTTCGTCGCAAAATTCTCTTTGAATTTCTTCAATCATCATTGTTCTTTTAATCTCGCCAGAGTCCGCAAATTCAGGGTATCGTTCGAGTCACGTCCACCGCCAAGAACGATCGCTGCGTCGTATTGCATTTGCTACCTTTATATTCCGACTGCCGCAAGAAATGCAGAAGTCTTCGATCGCTACAATGTAGATGCGGTCACAGTCAATCCCTACCTGGGATTTGATTCATTTGTCCCGTTCTTGGAGCGCAAAGATAGGGGTGTGATTATACTCTGCCGGACATCAAACCCTGGAGCCAAAGATTTGCAAGATCTGCCGCTAGACGGACAAAAGCTATACAAAATTGTCGCATCAAAAGCCGCTTCTGATTGGAACTTGGTGCCAGGATAGGTGCACAGGGTGGTGATATTCAAGCTGCTGTGCATAGTGGAATTGATCAATGCGGCGCCGGCATGATCATTAGCTCGTCACGTGCAGTTCTTTATGCAAGCAGTGGCAATGATTTCGATCGCTCAGCTCGTCAAGTCGCCCTGCGCACAAGAGATGAAATTAACGAGCACCGACATGCAGCGATCGCTGGACGAATCTCTCCGCCCGGAGCATAGTGACATATATCAAGGCTTTGCAGCTGCAGCATTCCGATTTCTAGTCCCAGAACCGCGATTGCAGAGGAACAGTTTCGACGGATGAAATGTGTTGGCCCAGCTGATTACGTCTGATTGACACTTCTGTATTTTGCTTTCGCAGCTTGGAAATCACATTGTCGAGAACAAACATCAGGAAAGATCAGCTGGGCGAAAGAGTCCTTTTACCCGTGGAGCCTCGAACTCAATTTCGTTGAAGACTTCGCAATAAGTCGGATAATCAGTGTAACCGTGGGCGCCGAAAGTGTAGAAGTTCGACATGTCGTCCCAGGGTGTCAACGGCCAGTTGTTTTCGAATTTCTCAACCAGGTCTGGATTGGTGATGATTGGTCGACCGAAGGCGATTAGATCGGCTTCTCCTGCGGCTATGCGGGACTCTGCAGTCTCCTTCGTGTAGCCGGAGTTGCCTATTAGCGGTCCCCTAAAAACTTTGCGAAAATCAGCCAGAGTGAGCGGTTCGCCGAAGCCATGAAAGGGTGAAAAATTTGTTTGATCGATAACGTGCAAGTAGGCCAGATTGAAGGGACTTAATTGCTCGGCTACGTAGAGGAAGGTCTCGCGATTATCCGGCGAGCCCATGTCATTGTAAGAGCCGTTCGGCGAAAGGCGGACGCGCTTCGCTGATGATCAAACCGGCAGATGCGCGTTGCGAGTAGTACTCAGCCATGAGGGCGTTGGCGATTCGCTCCTCGCCGGCGCGAGCACGGGTGAGCGGTGCCATAACGACGCGATTTTTTAGATGAAGACCATGCAGATCGAAAGGACTGAGCAGGTGCGGGGCGCTCGACACAGAAGGTTACCTCGTTAATGATTCAAATTCGCGGATGAAAGTGATATTCGCATCCTGAGGACAATATGCCAGGAAATGCGCCCCAGTAGCGATCAATGGTAAGGAAGATTAAGTGCAGCGGCGCGCTTTGTTGCGATTTGAGGTAAAAGTGAACTCTACAGTGTATCCTTGGTCCCAGTGCGCCAGTAATGCCAATGAGGATATTAAAAATGCAATCGACCCTTAGCAGAAGATTGGCGACTTTGTCGCTCCTCGTGACAGCGCTAGGCTGTTCATTTTTGCCGGCTAGCGCTGATGATGTGATCATGCAGCAAACAACTACGAGCACGGGTGCCGCGCAAACTCTGGCGCCGGGCTCCGACGTGACCACGACAACTACGACAGGTGTCGGTAAGTACAACGTGCCAATCAGTACCACGACGACTCGCTCAACGGTAATGGACCCTGGTCCGACCCAACAGGTGACTGAGAAAAATACTGTTTACACAAGACTCAGTCCCGCTGATGCTTCGCAGACAATGGTCGAGACGAAAAGTTCGGATTCGATCAAATACGGCAGACCGAACTATGCGCTGCGGTTGAAAAATATGCGCTCGCAACTCGATGAAGCGGTTGCCAAAAGTTGGATAACATCGGCACAGGCTGCTGATTTTAACTCGCAGTATGAAAGTCTTGCCGCGCAGGAAGCAAGTGTTAGCGGTCACGGCTACAACAAGGAAGATAGCAATGCGCTGGATGCGCGATTGAACGAGTTCAATATTCAATTGTCTGGTGCGATGTCGAAGGCTGGCGGGAAGTAGTTATCCCGAATCGATAAGGTTTGCTGACGAGATTAACTGAGCAACTTCAGCTAGGCGCGACAGTCCAATCATGCAAATTGCGCTGGATTGCGGCTATGAAGGTCCAGAGGCATTTTCTCGTGCTTTCAAGCAACGAATAGGTCTGACGCCAAGTTCATTCCGAATGCAGCCAAACTGGGTTGATTGGCACGATATCTACGAATCATTTAATTACGCCAGGAGTGCAGTTATGACAGAGTTTTGCGACAAAAAT
>CAJCHQ010000917.1 GCA_903970295.1 Bryobacterales bacterium | reverse complement strand
GCCGCTTGAGCAGGCTGAAGCGATTGGAGTCTGCTTGATCGACTTTGCGCACCGGTTTGATGCCCCATTCTGCCGCTGCCAATGTCCAATCCGCGATAATTGCTAACAATCCGGATGGCACCGCGCCAAGCAGAATCAACCTGGTGCTCGATAAGGCCAAGCCACGATTGATAAATTCTCCTAAGCCGCCAGCACCAATGAAAGCGCTCAACGTGGCGATGCCCACCCCTACAACTGTCGCCGTTCTGATACCGGCGACGATGGCTGGCATGGCTAAGCGCAATCTAACCAGCACAAGCTGTTGGGCTTCGGTCATACCGATGCCCCGGGCAGCCTCCATGACAGTTTCCGGAGTGCTCTCCAAGCCGATCAGGCAATTGCGTACAATCGGTAGAAGCGCGTAAAGAATTAGAGCCACAAGTGCCGGCACAATCCCTATCTTGCCAAACAGCGTCATCAGCATCACCAGCATTGCCAGGCTGGGAATAGTTTGCAAAATGCCGACCACGGCTGTAATCGGATCACGTAATTGCTTGTGGCGAAAAGCAATGATGGCGATCGTCAGCCCAACGATTGTCGCCACTAAAACCGAGACTGTCGTCAGCATCAGATGTTCGGCTGTACGCTGAGCTAGTTCGGGCGCGCGTTCAATGAAAAATTCTAGATATGATTGCTGCTGCATTAAAACATGCCTTTAAAATCACGCAACTGCTTGGCCGGCTTAGCGAAAAGATCACTGATAAATTGAGTGGCCGGATTGGCCATGATTTCTTTTGGCGTACCCACTTGTTCCATCGACCCTTGATTGAAGATTGCGATGCGATCACCGAGCGTCAAAGCCTCGAACAAATCATGAGTGACGAAAACAAAAGTTTTATTCAATTTGGCCTTGATCGAAATCAGCTGTTGCTGCAATTTGTCGCGTGATACTGCATCTAGTGCACCAAACGGCTCGTCCATGAGCAAGAAGTCCGGGTCGGCGGCGAGCGCGCGTGCCACACCAACACGCTGTTGCTGACCACCAGACAGCTGCTCAGGCAGGCGGTCGGCAAAGGTAGGATAAGGCAACTCGATCAAATCGAGCAGCTCTTTCGCTCTTTCTTCTCTCTTTTCTTTGCTCCAGCCGATCAATTTAGGCACGATTTCGACATTTTCTCGCACAGTCATGTGGGGGAAAAGTCCGATTCCCTGAAAGACGTAGCCGATCGAACGTCTCAATTGGACGAGATCGTAATCGGCGACTTCTTTACCGTTCACTTGCAACGAACCGTGCGACGGTTCGATCAAGCGGTTGATCATCTTCAATGTGGTCGTCTTGCCGCCGCCAGATGAGCCGAGCAGAACCAGAAACTCACCTTTGCCAATACTGAGGTTGAGATCTCTAACAGAAAATGTGCTGCCGTTATCGTATGTTTTCGAAATGTCGCGAAATTCGATCAAAGCCCCTACCTGTCGGAAGCCAACGATTGTCCTGCGACCAATACGTTAACAGCGATGATAAACTAGACGCCAGGAATTATGAGGAACTGTATCATGCCCAAAGCAGTATGGAACGGAGCAGTCTTGGCTGAGAGCCCGAATTGCGAGAAGGTTGAAGGTAATTATTACTTTCCACCTGACTCGTTGAACAAAGAATATTTCACCGACAGCTCGACGACCAGCGTTTGCGGTTGGAAAGGCACTGCCAGTTATTACAACGTCAAAGTCGGTGACGCCACAAACAAAGATGCAGCCTGGGTCTATCGCACACCCCTTGATGCCGCCAAAAATATCACCAACTATGTGGCTTTCTGGAAGGGCGTGGAAGTTACTCCTTAGCCCAGAGACCTAACCCCAAGCCAAAACGCTTGCAAGTCAAGGCATTGCCTTCTGCTTATCAGTGGCGATAATACTCGCGCACGTAATCGGCTAACTTGCTCACTTCAATGCGTTCTTGTGCCGTGGTGTCGCGGTTGCGCACGGTTACCGATGCAGGCGTTTGTTCGATTGTCTCGAAGTCGACTGTCACGCACATCGGTGTGCCGACTTCATCATGGCGTCTGTAGCCTTTGCCGACGTTGCCGCTGTTTTCCAGGAGAATCCGCCCCAGTCCCAGCGATTGCAATTCGCGCTTGATTTTCGATGCGGTTTCGACAATCAATGGATTGTTTTTTGCCAGCGGTATCACGGCGACTTTAATTGGCGACAGATGCGGCCGCAGTTTTAAGACGATACGCTCGCTGCCGTTCTCCAGTGTCTCTCTAGTGAATGCCTCTGTCAAAACAGCCAGTACTCCGCGGTCGACTCCGGCGGATGGTTCGATCACGAAAGGCACAACAGCCTGATTGGTGGCCGCATCCCTGATGATCAATTTCTCTGTCGAGTCTATATTTGCTTGCACTTTAGCCGTCAAGCCCAAGTCGGAGGGATTCTTGCTGTGTGAACCCAGATCGTAATCGGTGCGATCGGCAATGCCTTCCAATTCTTCTAAACCGTGTGGGAATCGGTAGAGAATATCGACCGTGGCTTTACTGTAATGCGCTAATTCTTCAGGTTTCTGGCGTAAGCATTCTAAGTTGGTTTCAGACAAACCCTGCTCTTTCCACCATTCAAGACGAGCCTGCACCCAGCGCTCATGCCATTCCAAATCGGTGCCTGGCTCGACAAAGAACTCGAGTTCCATTTGTTCGAATTCACGTACTCGGAAAATAAAATTGCGCGGTGTGATTTCGTTACGGAACGCTTTGCCGATTTGAGCAATACCAAAAGGCAATCTGCGCGAAGTCGAATCGAGTACGTTTTTGAAATTGGTGAAAATGCCCTGGGCAGTTTCTGGCCGTAAATAGGCGTAAGATTCTTCATCGACAACCGGACCAACTGTTGTCTTGAACATCATGTTGAACGGACGCGGCTCGGTCAAATTTTTAGAACCGCACTTTTGACATTTACCCTGAACATGATCCGCTCGCCAGCGACTCTTGCAATCGCGACAATCGACGAGTGGGTCGGTAAAAGTGGCTTCGTGACCTGAATGACGGAGGGTGAGTTTGTTCGTCAAAATACAAGAATCCAAACCTTCGACGTCATCCCGTTCGTAAACCATGGAGCGCCACCAGGCATTTTTTAGATTATTTTTCAGCTCGACGCCCAGCGGACCATAATCGTACAGACCTTGCAGACCGCCATAGATTTCGGAACTCTGGAAGATAAAGCCGCGCCGCTTGCACAGCGCAATCAGGTCATTCATGGTCTTTTCGGCTACGAGAGTCATGGCAGTTTTTCCGTTCGGTGTTTAGTGATTGATTGGTTGATCGAGGGATTCTGGCAAAATTATTAAATGTTGAGTTTTAGAGTCCGTTTCCGATTGGATTGTAAACGCTGACGCGCAATCGACTGCTGGAAAGGATGCCGCCGATCCAGACTTTGACCGGCTGATTGATGCCCCATGGAGAGCCGGCGAAACCGGTAGGAGCCGTGACGGTGATACTGTTTACGGTGGCAGAATTGATATCACAGGGAAATGGTCCAATCGTCACCTTGATATTGCTTGGCGTTGGGCTAAGGTTTTCACCGTAAATCGTGATTGGCATACCTGGCGGTGCGTACGTGGCACTGAGTCCGGTTAATATAGGAGCGGCATTGATGCCCAATGTGATTGTTCCGGCATCGAGACCACCGACTTTCACTTGCGCCTCTGTGTCGCCTGTTTTCAGACCGTCAGGCACTTTGACTACGATGCTTTGAGCGTTTCCAGACAGACATTGAGCGGTTTGCCCGCCGATTGTGACACTGTCTCCGCTGGGATCTGAACAAAAATTCGTGCCTTTGATCGTAAGCGTGCCGCCTGGCTCAGCGGTGGCGGGATAGACGCTTATTACCTTGGGCTGCACTGTTGTCAATCTCCAACCAAAGGCAGCGCCTTTGGGCCCGCCTGCCTGGATCAATAATTGATTGCCACCCCAGCCCAGGTCGCCGGTAACGTCTACCGACAAAGACTTTTGTCCGTCGAATTGCTTTTCGGTCAAATAGCTCATCGTCGAAGAGGAAATTCTCAGCCATTTGAAACCTGGTTGAGTGGCGGTGCCGTTGTAGTACGTCAGAGTCAATTGCAGCTTGTCTTGACCCTTTATTAAATTGATCGATTGATTGAAGTTTTGAACTTGATTGTCCGGCGATACATACAACTTAGATTGGTCGAGCGTCACCACACTTTGCTGAGACCAAGCCGGACAGAATGCTGCAACTACTGTAATGGCAAAAGGCAGCAGTGTGCGAACCATTTTTTGCATTGTCGAATTTTCTCTCATCATCTCGATCTGGCAGCGTCTTTTTGGCTTGGTTCAGTCGCCCGCAGCCTCTTGAATAGCTCTTTGACCGCGGAACTGAACATTCTAACTGAATTCTCGATTCGTGGCCTTTAGCTTAGTCGGGCAGCGCACATTCAGCCATGCCCACCGACTTCGGCTCTTGTTCGGATGAGCCCAGCGCCGAACAGGGCATAGCCAGATGCTGACAGAACGTTTGCAAAGTGCTGAAGTAGTCGGCGCGCAGCTCAGTGAACTTCGTCCAGGACTCGGGTTCGGGCCACAATTCATAACCGGATTTGGCTAAAACCGAGCGAGCATGCATGAAGGCCTCGCGGTCATTTTCGCAGACATAGGGGTGATATCGGAAATCGAAATAATTGGCGAATTCAGCCAGCAGGCGAATTCCCATCGCATGAGTCATGCGCGCCTGACCCTGTCCTTGCTTGTTCAATCTAATCACGCTTAAAGCCAAAGCCGTTGCATCCATGATGCAGCCCAGCGCCGTCAGCCAGGATGATTGCAGCGGTTTAGAGCGAAAGAAGAGCAACAATGTGTATGAGCTGTGGGACGTAAGCACTTCCGCGCACCAGACTTCCCAAACAGAGAAAAATACTTGCAGCTCGTTTTGCAGATCGTTTAGCCCGAAATTCTTGATCAAAGTCAATCCGGAAGGTGGATCGCCGGCCCGTCCTGCCAACATCAAAATCGAATTTTCTCTGTGCTGGTAAGCACTGTGAATGGAAAACACCAGTGACGTCACGAGGGCCATTGTCGTCAAGCCGCTGACAGCAGCTATCAGGATTACGGCACGTGCAATTCTGCTCGTGGGCGTGATGTCACCGAAGCCGATTGTGAAAACCGACACGCCGGCGAAATAAAAAGCGGATTGCAAATCGACCAGGGGCGGGTTGATCCCGTCACGCAATGAGAACAAAACAAGGG
>CAJCHQ010000916.1 GCA_903970295.1 Bryobacterales bacterium | reverse complement strand
CGGCGGCATCGTTTGGCTCTTGATCGGCGCTCATTTTCTGTACTCGGGTTGGCATCCATACGATGTCGATTACGGGGTGCTTAAATCGTCGCCGTTCTTGAACGTGGCCGCGTCGAAAGTGCTGATTATCTTTGGCATGATCGGCGTCTATTGCTTTGCTGATGCCCACACAGCCGCCACCTATATGCGGGTGTATGCGACGGCCGAGAGCCGCCAACGCTTCAAGCTTTATGCCAATTACTTGCCTTTTGTCAGTCTGGCTTTATTCACAGGTGCGATGCTCTATCGCCCCATGGCGGGAACGGTTGTTTATATCCATTTGATGTGGGTTTTTCAGCACTATACTTCGCAAACGTACGGCATCGCTCTGATTTATTGCTTCAAGCGCGGCTATATGATGTCTAAATTGGAAAGAGATACTTTCAAGTTGATGCTGCATGCAGTCGCTGCCACAGTGATCACAAGGGTTTTGTGCTTGAAAGAATTTTCGCCTTGTGATTATTACGGCTTGCCTTTGCCCTACTGGAACTTCCCGCCGATTCTTTTCTACGCCAGCGAAGTTGCTCTCGTCGCCTTGACTATCTGCTGGGTAACTCTGGTTGTGCGCAAATATTTGATTGAGAAGAAACTAATTCCCCTGCCTGCTCTGATGTCGGTTCTGTGCGTGGCCGCAATCGGTCTCAGCATCGGTTATGCCAACGCCATGCTCTGGTTGTGGGGAGCGGCTTTCTTCCACGGCAGTCAGTATTGTGCAGTTTCTCTCGCCTATTACTTGAAGGAGAGAGGGTTACCTGAAGGTATGTCCAGTTGGGATCTGTCCAAAGCTCTGATGACGCCCGCTGCTTTCAAGTGGATGGGCACGGTTATTCTTGCCGGGGTATTTATCTACGTGGGTGTGCCCGATTTCTTTGCCCATTTCGGTTTCGACTTTGTGGTCACAGCCTCGGTTATTCAGGCCTGTTTGAACTTCCATCACTTCGTCACAGACGCGGCTATATGGCGCCTGAGAGACCCGAAGTGCCGCGAGATATTGCTGGCTTAGTCGCCATGATCGACCAGAGCCACCCACTGGCTGCTAAACTTGTCATGTCGAAGCCTGCGCTTTGCAGCTTTGACGGTGTCATTCTTTAGGAAAGGTTTGCTGGGATGGAAGGAAGAGGACGAAACAGCAAGAGTAACCAGGTCAGAGGCGGAAACAAGGACCTATTTGCGGGCCTCAAAGGTTGGCATCTCCTGGTAGTTTTCGGCGTTGGCATTATCGTTGCTGCCTATTTAGGCCTGCAAGCAATGCAAAAAGCCTACACGGTGTATCCGACTAAGGTTTTTGAAGAAAACTTCAATGACAAATTGACGGACATCAAGGATCTCGAGGGCGGTGGCGAGATCAGCAGTTACTTCAACCTCTATCTGAAATTCAAAGCTCCCAATGGTGGCGCGCATCCCAAGCACTATGTCGAATACCGTGATGAATTTGCCAGTCACGGCCAAGATTACTTCCAAAACTTGTATCCGAACGATGAATCACTGGTCAACGCAAATGACCTCGAGCTTTCGGCGCGTTCGCAGCATGACAGCGCCTCGACAATCATCAACTCCTGGCTCCTGCACAACAAGAAAACGGGCCAATATTACTTCCGGACTTGGGGTCAAAAATGAGCAGATTGCTGCAGCGACAACACGAAGTTGAGGAGCATCAACAAATGCAGATGGCTAAATGGAAGCAAACTCTAGTGATGACGCTGATTTGTCTGTTCGCATTTGCACCAGCCTCACTAGCGCAGATTTTGGCAAATCCTCTTTACGATCAAGGCATGGAGTCATTCAATGCCGGTCAATATGCCAGAGCGCAGCAGATATTTTCCAAATGCATGACTTACAATCGCGATGATGAAGCGGCCATGTACATGTTTGCGCTCTGCTCGCAGAAGCTCGGCCAGACCGGGGCTGCTGTGAATACGTACAAACAGATCATGAACAAATTTCCCGACTCAGCTGCGTGCACTCGGGCGCAATCAGCAATGGCAATGCTTGCTCCTTCTTACTTGAAGTCGTGGCATGCTAAGAAGCCTATGGGGCGCTCAGAT
>CAJCHQ010000915.1 GCA_903970295.1 Bryobacterales bacterium | reverse complement strand
GTTAGAAATATGAGCTCTTCCCTATAAATCCTTCGCTGCAAAGGCTTTTCGCCTTGCACCAAACTTGCGCGCCAATTGAGGAAAGAAAATGCGTCAATTGAACAAAATCAAATTTACCAGTCAGCACTGCTCTTTAATGGTATCGGCATTGTGCGCTCTTTTAAGCTTAGCACCGGGAATGTTTTATGGGCAAAAATACAACGAAAGAATCGCGTCTAGTCCCTCGCGCGCATCCGACTGCGCTCCGCCCAAGTCATCGGTCTCTCATTTTCTCGGCGCTTCTTTCTATTTTGTATCCGATATTCTCAATGGGCAAAGGAACTAAGGCACTACATGCAGTGCCAATTTGCCCGCGTCGACGCTCAGGGACCAATTACTAGAACTAAGACTCCTGATTAGCCGCGCGATTGCAGAGCATTCGGCCTGATCTTTTTCTTCGGGCAGCTATAAATGTATGATGATGGCAAAGTTTGAGAAAAGTAGTAAATATCAGAAACGGTTGAAACTCATCATGTCGAGCCCATCTCAACCAGGTGAGTCTATCCAAAAGGAGACACCCACCTCGCCCATCCATACACAATGGCCGCGGCTACGGCAGAAATATAAAAGCTTATCAGTATTCAGTCCACACCGCTATCTCCGCATTGACCGCTAAGGGGACCCCAAAGGTGGCAAAGCCAAGGCTCTTCAACTGATTAACGAAAGCCGCAATTTGAATTTCCACAAACTGATCCAGACTTTGCGCTTTCTCAATGCAGAGAATGTCTGCGAACTTCCCGTCGGATATTTCTAATGGAGCGATAATAAAGCCTCTCAGCCTATATGTTGTTGTATTGAGCCGCAAGACTTCAGCTTGGCCGACCTCTCGTATCAGGGCTATGTGCTCGTGTGTGAGCACAATATAGATGACTTCCTGACCCTCCTTCGGAAGTCCTGAATCTATAACTTGAGCCAGTCGTGCAAGAGCAGACACCTGAGTTTCAGTGCCGGCGTGGTCTGTGGCTGAAATTTCCGCTTCGATTTTATCTTGTGACGTGCTCGTCGTTCCTGTAACAAAGCCAACTTCAAGAGAAGAGGCTGATTTAACCGCGATCCAGATCGTGGCTGGAAAGTCATTCGTGGAGACTTTCCTGAATGAGCATCAATTACTGGCGGTGCTCATTCAGCAAAGTCCACGGCAGCTATGAACATGCGTGCTCAGAGGTGCCCTTCAGCTTGTTGTTCTGGTTAGAGAGCAAGGGAAACAAACGTCTCTCTGTCGTGCTCCCCTTCGTCGCTATTTTTAAATTTTTGCTATTGCTGCTCAAACAACAGGGGAAACTCCCGCATCGCAATTTTTTCAGCTCACCGTATGTAAAGCAGCACCAAAGCCTCGAAAGACTCTCGAACTTTCTTTTTTTCTAGAATGGAAACAGTACTGGTTGTTTACTCTGCGGGCGCGGGGTGAGTTGAAAATTGCCCTTACAGCCTATTCAACGAAGACGGCAGATATCCACGTTGATTAAGCGAAATTGCTGATTTCACACTGCATGACAAAGCGGATAAATAACGCACAGTGAAGGCTATCTGGATCTTGGAATGTCCTGGTCGGAATGGCGAGTTATTTCCCTCTTGAAGTGGGTTGGCCGGGGTACAAGTTATTTGCGGTTTGAATCGAATGTGAACTGCGACTCCAGGCGGGTGGCAACGCGGGCTATGCCTAGAGAAAGATAATCCGAGGCAGTCAAGAAAATAGTTCGCGTGGTCCGGCAGCATCGCCTTTCATATGATGCCTGCATCGCTGTCTGCCAGCAGGTTCGCCTCAAATTAAAGATGGAAAAGCCTAGGAAAGAACGGCGCCCGCCGGAGCTTTTGTCGCTCGCCGAGATCAAGAAGTTCTAGCGTTTTCTCGGCAAGGCGCTGAGAAAACAAAGGTCTTACGACAGACCGGATACGATCAACACAGATAAGAATCGGTGCGGCTCTCAAAGAGATGAAAGACGAAGGGCGGTGCGACGTTGACCTTGTGCACCGACAGGTCAAATACCTGAACAACAGACTGGAAGCAGATCACGCAAGCTTAAGCGGCTTATTAAGCCAGTCTGCGGCACGCGCGGGAAAGCTCGCCCTCGCAATAGACTTTTAATTTGGTAGTGACGCCTCTAGAGGTCAGTGCCGCTTTGTAACCTTAAGTTGCATACTCTTTTGCTCTTCGCCCAATAACTCAATGTGGAAATGTCTTAGTAACGCCACTGCCAAAATCGCAACCAACGAAAAGGGTGGACATTAGCCCACCCCTGTCGCCTCTTCCACAAGACCGATAAATTGGATTTAGTCAGCTCTGTAAAGATCCCCGATTTACTAGCGAGCAGCACTTGGAGCTGCTTAAGTTCAAAATACGCAAGTGACATTACCGAGTTATTTCCAAAAGAACTTTATTTTCCAACTTGCTCGCGGCGATATTTTTCCAACAGCGCCTGCACCTCTTCGGGCGACAGCCTCGCAGTCTGTCCGCCTCCTGACTGCACGTTCACACGATTGGAGAAGGCACCCTTGTTGATTTCTTGCCTGACTTTGTTGAGAAGCGCAGCATTCGCAGGGTCCATATCGGTTGCCATTTTTTTCAACATACTCTGCTGTTGAGGGTCGATCATAACTTCCACTTCGTTGTCCACTTTCCTCAG
Organism: Bryobacterales bacterium; assembly: GCA_903970295.1. Next base: position 7,393 of record CAJCHQ010000915.1, on the reverse strand, counting down.
GCCGCTAGGACGGTTGAACACCACAGCAGTCAAAGCAGTGCGGTCAATTCTGTATGTATCGACAACCGGTCGCTGCTCGCCCTTATCTGAGATATATACTAGCCGCAAGGGAATACCGGCCAGGGTCGGAAAATTGTAGGCCTCCTTCATCAATTTTGTCAGCTTCGGATTAATGGGATAACCTTCCGCAATCACAAATTTTGCTTTGACTATGTCGCTGGGAAAAACATGACCATTGCTATCGTGCTTTCTCATAGCACCCGAAATTTCGTACTGCGAAGCCTGCATGCCACAAATGTTGACCTGACCTTTCTTCACCCAATGCGCTCCCTGCGGCCACTCTTCGTAACCATGTTCTGCCGCCGCTCCTCGAGCCCATTGCTCGGGCGTCATTTCGTAGTAGACATGGGACTGAGCGTTGAATAAGGTAATTTGCCAATCGGGACCTCTCGAGACAATTGTCACACCTGAATGAGGATTCGTCATGCGCCATCCTTCTGGCGCGATGTAGACATACTGGTCGCCCATTCTGGTGCTTCGCTGAGTCAAAACAAAATCCAGATTGCCAGAATATGCCGGTAGGGCCATCTTAGCTGGCACAAGAGCTACAACTGCGCAGCCGACCATAGCTCGCGCTAATAAAGAAAAGATTGAAACAGTTTTTCGGCGCACAAACAAATCTCCGAATATGGCACCCAACAAAAGTGCTTTGTACCCGCCCTAGACAGCTTGCCGCATACAACTTCGCGGCTCGCGTCAACATCGCGAACATGACCGTATTGAATCACAAATGGCTCACGCGAAGCATAGTAAATGTCGCCAATTGAAGATCTAAGCAGAATAGTTTTGCCGTTGGCATCAAAGCCTACGGCACCACCAGCAATATCATAAATCCAATTACCGTTGCCGTTTCTGACAGCTGTGAACTGGCCAACTGGATTTGCGTAAATCCCTTTTCGGCGATCTTAGTGGTCGAAGTAGTATCGCAAACATGAACCAACAGTCTCGACCAACAAATATCTGATTGGCAAACGTTCACCATGCCAGGAAAGCGCTCGTCGATGGTCAAATGTGATCCCTTGGTAATGTTCTAAGGGCAAAATGCCAGGATCATCGTCGCCCTGTCCGCTAAATTTGCTGCATTGAGTCGAATGAAGTTTGAAGTGCCAGCGGCGCCTCCGCTGTCCCTCCGAATACTTTATGCAATCAAACAGTCGTCTCCGGCGAGGTGCCGGCTTTGCAATTAGCCTTCTTTAGGAGCACCATCTGCGATACCGGCGCTGTCCGGCGTCAAGCAGGCGCTTTTGTGTCATTGCCAAACCTGATTACGCCGTAAGCACAGGTTAAGACCATTAAGGCGCCGCAACAAGTGATGACGTTGCTGGCTGAGGAGATTTTAAAAAGGGGTGAGGCGGCTATCAAGCCGATCGCGTAACCACCCGAACTCATCATCATGCGCAGCGACATGGTTTTTCCCAGCAGGGTCGACGGCACCTCTTTCATGATCAAGTTAAGCAGCAATAAGTCGCCCGCTGCGCCTCCGATCGCTGCCAGAGCAGCGCCGAAAATCGCACTGTGCAGGGCATTGCCCAGAGGGATTAAAACAAACCCCAAGCCGCATATGGCATCTGCACTAAATACGTTGATCCAGGAGCTTCGTACATGAAGATTTGCGCACAGCACATTGCTGATTACATTGCCCACTCCGTAGACCGCGACAAGATAGCCGTAATAAACGACGTTGTTATCAAAAGATTGTTTGACCAGGATTGGAAATCCAACCGTAAAGGCAATACCCCACAAACCAGCTTGTAATACCAAACTGATCAGGCAATATGCTAATGCTTTATCTTTGGCGGCATAGCTGAAACCTTCGACCAGGTCCTTAAATAAATCGTGAAATGAGTGAGAAGGGGTGAATGTTTTCTTCTCCTGCGCAAAGGTCAACCGCGAGCCAAGCCCGAGAATAGTCAAGCCGGAAATCAGAAAACTGAGTGCCTCGATTGTAAAAAACTGAGTGATTGGCATGATTGCTACGAGCACGCCAGTCAGACCTGGACCGATTGCTCTCGCCAGTCGTTGAGTTAAATCCATTAGTCCGGTCATTGCTTCGAGAGAGCGTTGTGAGCGAGTGATCGACGGCAACGATGCTTGCAATGCCGGATCGAAAAATGCGCCAAAAGACCCCATGAGGGCGCCTGCAACAACCAGATGCCAGAGCTGAATGGTGCCATAGCAAGCGATGAATGGCAGCGGCGCCACCGCCAGAAAGCGAACGATGTCAGAGACAATCATGACGCGACGGCGATCGTAACGGTCGGCTATGACACCGCCAAGCACACCGAATGTAATCTTGCCGATGCCGATTGCTGCTGCGACGTATCCGGCCTGATTACCAAAGCGCTCAACCGCTATCCACATGGCCGCGAGCATATAGAGCTGATCACCAATCCCCGATAGGACCTGGCTTACCCAGAGCATTGCCAGAGGCGGTTCGCGTAATGCGACGACATATTTCACTTGCTGCGCCTGCTTAGTTTTTCATTGCCTGGCCATTGTATTCAATGAGTCACGGGCGATATCAACAGCACTTTCAAAGAGTTTCCTTCATTAACAAACAGCTTACACCGCTAAAGCGTTAAGTTATTGGCGCATGCACAAGGGAAGTTATTTGCACCGGTTCGAACGACTGAAGCGCGCAGTCGAATACAACTTGATATCGGGGCAATGAAAGATGTTTTGTGCGAGCAACGTTTCAGTTGTTACCTCACATTCCGCGAACCAATACCGATGAGCACTTCGCCATCTTTCCGAAAGCTTACCAAGAGAAAACGCAAACGCTTTTGGAAATACAAATGTTTCGCTAAGATACTTACGCACTGTTCCAAATTCTATTCAAAAAACAAAGGCCAAATCTCTAACCTCACTCTCTGAAATAGATCGATCAGCGACTGCACCGTCGCGCTTAGAGCAGCTCTTCAATCTGTGAACTCGCTGCTGTGGCGTGACATAACGAATCCAAACCGACGACGGCACTGGATGAGACTAATCGACCCAGCTGCCGCTTTGAAACGCGTACATGACATAAACCTCGCCGTCAGCCCGCAGCGCTGTGCTGCTCATAAGGGCGCGGCAATTTCGGCAAGGAAAACCGATATGCCTGCACACGCAGCTATAGACGCAGTCATCTCTCTCGCACACCCCGGTGGTGCTGGTGGTGTGGCACCCACCATCGAAGCTCTCGTAGGCAAATCCAAAACACCATGGTTCTTCTTTGAAGAAAACCAACTTGTCGTGGGCATCAGGACTGGTAAAGGCTGGTTCAGAGAAAATCTGGGAGACTTCGGTGATCTGAAAGCTCAGGCTTACAAGACCCCCAACAATGTCACCTGGCCAATTGCGCACGAGGGCGAAATCGACCAAATTCTCTACGAAATTGGTGAACACCTGGCATTCAGGGAGTTCAATCGAAAATTAGCCAAATTAGTCTATGGCTGGCTAAAAAATAAATGTGGAGATCGCGACGATTTTGTCGTGTCTGTGCAGGACTACACACTGGCGAGGCTTCCACAGGAGTTCCGCCAGATCAGCCAAGGTCGAATAAAAATAATGTTCTCTTTGCACATTCCGTTTCCTGACCTGACATTCGACCATTCTTCGCCGTCTATGATCCGCTCGGTGTACGCCTTTGAAGAGATGGCCAATGGCATGCTGGAAGCCGATATAATCACCGTTCATACCGAAGAAGATCGTCGCAATCTAATTCAATTCGCGAAAGCTCAGGGTTTGAATTGCACCGACTCTCACGTCTGTGTGCCATCACATCTGGTGAAAGTAAAAGTTGTGCCATTGGGCATCCCATTGGACAGATTCGCCAGCGCCGGTGTGTCAAAACAAGTTGTATTGACAGCGCTGGGAATAGAAAATATTGGCGAGGGAACTAAGATTGTCTCCTCCGTCGATCGCATCGACCCGGCTAAATTCGTGGTTGAGCGATTCGACATCCTTGAAGCCCTGTTCGAACGCTACCCGGAATTGATTGGAACGGTCACTTTCGTCTGGGTCGCCCAGCGGTCACGGCCAGGGCTCCCACCCTACGACCTCTACTACGAGAAGTTCAAACGGAGAGAGAAGGAATTTATCGAAAAACACCGCACACCGGAGTGGACTCCTCTAGTTGTGCTGACGGGAACTTACACCCAGGCAGAGGTCAGAGATTTATACGAACTCTCGGATGTCGACTGGGTGAGTTCAAGACGCGACGGCATGCACCTGGGAGTGAAGGAAGCGATAGCTGCACAGCCAGTGGAAGAATATGACCCGACACGGAACATATTGACTGTAGTGCTTTCCACAAAAGCCGGCGCATTTGCAGAGCTTGGCTCTGAGGGGGCGATCGGTACATCGCCGACAGATTTCAGAGGTTCGGCTGACGCTTTAGCGAAGGCGATCGAGATGCCACCGGAGGAACGGTGGAATCGCCTGCTCTGCCTGAGGCGGGCAATCGAAAGAAACCCGCAATCGCGCTGGATAAAGGCATTAGAGACATTTGCCTCGAGACTAAAAGAGTCCGTCATAGCCCGATACTCTTGCGAATGCTTCAAAAACTAGTAGACCGATTTCTGACGGTAAATCGGACGACCTGGCGGGTTTTGTCGCTAACCCAAGTAGTGCCTTGGGCTAGTGCCGCAGTCTTAACCAAACTGAACTTCAAGTTAAACAAGCTAGAAAGGCCTATGCCTAACCTGTCGAACCAGCCAACAAAGACAATCCGGCGAACCACCATTTTTCTAACTCGAGGAAAAAGAAATGCCTCAAGAAAGCCATGCATTAGGAAGCCCACACGCCCAACCTGTGACGGAGCAGATCGTCCTTGACCTGGCGGGCGAACGCCTGGTCGCCTGCACCAGAAAAGACTGCGTCATAGGAATTAACTTCCTCTCCGTTAAGTGTTCCCTATATTTGGAGCGAGCCTTCTGGATAGTCGAAGAGGTTGTTCAGACAGTTGGTACGTGTGTTTCCCCCAGTGGGAGTATTCTGAACGACGTTCTTCGCGAAGTGTATCTGGAACATCCAGAACAGGTGGAAAAATTGATTGCCACCTTGGTCGGCAACGCCGCAGTTGATCATCCATCACATATCCTCACTCCTGGCCCGGAGAAGTTGCTCTACGCAAGACTCGCGCGACGTAGGCAGGTAGCGCACCGACCAACCACTGGCTAAAGTCCCGTAACTAACTTTCGAAGAGACACGGCAATAAATTTCTCAAATCTGAACGCATCCAATTGGTGGTGCGTTCGCCCTCTAATAACGCGGAAACGACGGAGTGGTTAAATGCATTTTCTAATAATCATCATCGCTATGCTTGCGATTTATTTCGCGGCATCGCCCCTGGTGCTGATAAAGATAATCGAAAAGTTACTCTTTTCGATGGATGCAGAAGCGTTCGATGAACATAATTGGAACGACATCCAAATTTTTGTGGAGGAACTTCAGGGGCAGGGGTTGATGGTTGACAACTTTCGCTTCTTCGGTGAAGGTCAATCGAATGAGTTGAATGCTGTCTTTATTCGGAATCCAAATTCCGCCTGGGTAATAAACTTCCACATGGGCAAGAACAACTCCATACAGAGTTGTTTCGACTTCTTGAGGATTTACAGTCAGGTGGCCTCTGTGCTTATAGTCGAGCGCAGAGGTTGGGGCTCGACCGGCGGAACCGCAACTTTAGATACCGTGCTGGCAGACGCTAGATCTGCCAGGATGTGGCTGCTCCAGCAGGGATTTGAAGGAGAACAAATCATTCCCGCTGGTGACAGTCTGGGATCGTATCCTGCCACAACAGAAGCGCTCGGCTCCCAAGCACCAGCAGTAATACTTTCGGCTGCATACAGTTCATTGATTCCAATTATTCGCAAAGTTGGCATCTACACTTGGTTGTATCCAGATTGGATGTTCCCGAAATCTCTGCGCAGCTGGAACAACGCGAAGAATTTGGCGGCGATGCAAAAACCCGTGCTGATTCTGCATGGTCGGTATGACGACTTCATACACTTCGGCAACGCCCAGACTCTGCTTCGCGCGGCGGGTAAACATGCAACGCTAATACAACTAATAAGCGGACATCGAAATACTGCCGGAGCGGATACTTCGGCCTTTGAAAAAGCGGTGCATGAGTTTGTAAGCAAACTGCCAGCGCCAGTCAACGCCAGTGTCAACGCCAGTCAACGCCAGGCATTATGCTCACAAGCTCCCCGGAATTCTCTGGGACGAAGCTTGAAAATTCTCAGTTAAGTTCAAATGTCGCAAAGGAAACATCATGAGTGACAATCGCCCAATCATTAACTTCAAAAACATGCTCCTCGGGGCTTCTTTCTTAGCAATTGCAATAGCCGCAAGTGCTAGTGCTCACGCAGCAACTTTAACACTGACTGCTGCTGCGCCGGGGCCTTTAACACAGATAGCGGACAAGACAGCGACTGAACCTGGAAACGTGCTCACCCTCGACGAATCCACCAATGCAAAAGATCTTGACGCAGAAATTCATCAAGCGCTGAACGTTGGAAAATCGATATACGAACTCGTCTGCGATGGCGCTGATGACTCCGCCTGCAATGCGCAGTTCACGGAACTGAAAAAGATAGCAAAAAACTACGAGTATGATGTGCTGTTCGTGCGCTTACCTACAGCGTACCTGCCTATGGAGACGAGGCGTCTTGCTGCCGCGCGGTTTGGAACAATCTCTTTCCCTCTGCATCTGGTTCAACAGCCTAGCGGAGGTCTGCCAAGAATATTTGCGGGCATGATGGAAGAAGCAGAGATCAACGAATTTCTTGACTCTGCGCGTGCCGAGCTCATTTATGAAATGATGACTCCGCCGGTATTTCCGGAGACACCTGGTCCAATGAACCGACTGGTGCTAGTCGCCACTCCAGATCTTTATAAAGTTCTGAAGCCAGGGTTGGAGTTAGTCGCAAAACAGAACAAGGAAAACCTTCAAGTGTCCTGGCTCGACCCACGTTGGGGAGGTCCACTTGTTTTGGATGCGGCTCAGGCGACTGGAGGCAAATCGCTCTATCCGGTTTACCTGTTCTTCAATAACAACCACAGCGCGATACATCACGCCGGCATGCTCCAGCCGGACGCAGTAGACGAGTTCGTGAAGGCGGGCCTGGCAATTCAACCACCGCGCCCGGTTCAAGCGGAAGTTCCACCAAAAGAACGGATAGATATCTAGCTGTATCTGGTAGATCTTTGCCGCACAGCCCGCATCAATAGGCGGCTAGTCAGGTACTCGCCTGGCTAGCCCCTCAGCCTGAAAGGACATCAAAATGTGCAATACTTTGAGAGCTAGATTGTTATGCTGCGCGGCTCCAGCAGCCAGGGCCATGCGCAT
>CAJCHQ010000914.1 GCA_903970295.1 Bryobacterales bacterium | reverse complement strand
GCAGTCAACAGCTCCAAATGTTGATAAACAAAGAGCACTTCGTGCACCGGTTCATCTTGGTGTTCGCGTCGATCGAGATATAAGCCGGCCCGATTTGGTGTTATCCCTTTTTCAGCCAAGATTTTGTTGACAGTGCTTTTTTGTAAATTGCGTAATGATGGATGTCCGACCGGCTGACAATGATCCCGAGCGTGCTCGGCCAGGAGTTCCTGGGTCCAGCGTGGAGTGGCGTAACCGAAATCTTGAGGTTTTTTTCCAGCGATTTCAAGCAACCAAGTTTTGGCCGCCTCACTGATCATCGATTTTCTCAACGCCCTTTCAAGATCGTCGAGGCTTTGCGTAACGCCGAATATTTGCGCCTTTTTGATACACCGGTAAATCTTCGAGCGGTCGGTGTTCAACTCGCGGGCAATTTGTGCGATCGGTACGCCACGAACATGTGCGAGCAAAATCCGCGCACGTTCGACTTTTCCCGCAGGCGCCGTTCGAGAGCGGCTCAGCATCAGGAGATCATCAATCTCTTCCCGAGTAAGAGTCAATGGCATTTTGTCATCTTCATTGGTGTGGGTACTGACGTCATGGAACACTATCCGCACCGCGTCACAATTTTCGCTTCGAGCGAATATGCGGTTGCTACAAGCAGTCTAGACCAGACTTGTTAGAAAGTTGTTGGTCGCGCTTGCTCGTCGAAAATCAGGCGGAGGCGACCATCCTCGCGTGCCAACCGCAGTCGGCGATACTTTGCCAGGTAGTAAATGCCAACGAGTGCTGCGCAGAAACCAGCAGCCGCGCCAACGCCGAGGGCCCAGCGGGGGCCGAAAGTATCCGCCACCCAGCCGACAATGGGCGCGCCAAGAGGAGTACCGCCAAGGGCCAGAGCGAGCAAAATAGCCATCACTCGACCACGCATGGCGGGGTCGGTAGATAGCTGCACAGTGCTGTTGGCAGTTGTGTCGAACGTCTGCGCCGAAACACCAATCGTCATAAGCGCCAGGCCGAAGAGCCAGTAGTTGGGCATGACCGCAGCCAGAGCACAGCCACAGCCGAAGCAGGCAGCACCAATAAACAGCAACTCGATGCGTGGTTTTTCTCTGCGCGCGGAAAGCAAAGCACCGGTCACAGATCCAACCGCCATGAGAGAAGTCAAAAGACCGTACTGACGCGCTCCCGAATGGAAAACAGTGACCGCCATGGTGGATATGAAGATGGGGAAATTCAAACCGAATGTGCCGATCAAGAAAATCATCACGAGAACAGCGATCAAATCAGGTCGCTGGCGAATGTAGCGAAAGCCTTCGCCGAAGCCTCCGGTAGTCGGCATCGCCCGGTCTCGCCGATGCAGTTCACCGACGCGCAGAAGACTGAGGGAGCAAAGCACCGCGAGAAAGGAAAGGGCATTGATCAAAAAGACCCAACCTGAACCGACAGTGGCGATGAGAACACCGGCGATCGCCGGACCGATCATGCGGGCCGCATTGAAGGATGTGGAATTCAACGCCACTGCATTCGACAAGTGTTCTTCTAGAACCAATTCGGAAACAAAAGTCTGACGCGCCGGCGCATCGAAAGCGCTGACACAGCCAAGCAAAAAGGCAAATACGTAGACATGCCACAATTGCACGGCACCAGAGACCGTGAGCAGCCCCAAGCCCAGCGCCAGTGAACCCATACTGGCCTGAGTAGCGAACAAAAGTTTGCGCCGGTCAAAATGATCGGCAGCGTAACCAGAGAGCGGCAACATCAAAATCTGAGGTCCGAACTGGAGCGCCATCACGACACCAACAGCGGTGGCATTGTGATTGGTCAACTGAGTGAGGACGATCCAGTCTTGAGCCGTGCGTTGCATCCACGTCCCGATATTGGAAATGATCGCTCCGCCGGCCCAAATCCGATAGTTGAAACCATAGAGCGAACGGAAAGTACCTTTCACCGAAAACTCACTTACCTGAGACTGCCGCATGTATTGTCGCGCGCCGGACGTCGACACCGGTTCGAAATAGTTCTCTTATTTTGAACGACATACCCGCAGATGGTGCGATCGTCGTTCATTGACAGCGGCCACGCCGCAGGATAAGCTGGATTTAATCGTTGTCGATATGAGATTAATGCGCCGACTTTACTGCAAAGCCAGAAGACGCTACGTGCGTAATAACAGGGGGTCATCCGAAATTGCCGAATTCGGTCCGGTCGTCTATGTGCTTTTCTTGATAGTGCTTTTGCCTCTGTTAGATCTCTCGGCGCTTCTGGTAGCGGGCGCAACGCAGTTTCTCACCACCAATGATTTAGCTGCAAAGGCTGCCACGCAAGCCAATTATTCAGCATCGCTCAGTAGCATGGTCAGCGAAGCTTACCGCTTTCAATCTAATGGTCTAGCCCGCTTCGTGCACATGGTGCCAGAAGGCGGCTACACTGGCTGTGGCGATGATATGTACGTTTTGACGACAGACCTGGCCAGCGGCACTGTCACCAGCTCGGAGGCAAACCAGACAGTCGGTTCGCCCGTCAACACATCAGCTGCGATGTACGAACTTTCGATCAAGAGCATCTATAACGTCTCGCCGTTGGTCAGCCTGGATGCAGTTCCAGTGCTGCAAAACGTGCCGGGCATCGGCAAACCTGCAACTCTGACATTTATTGCTAACCGACCCGTCGAACATCCAGGCGGGCTCGAGAGTAGTCCGCAAGGAGGAGTTGGCAGTGGTGGTGGCGGAGGCAACGTAAATCCGTTCAATCGAGTCTCCGACAATCCCAACAATATGCCGCCGCCGAGCCCCATAACCTGGCGCAACCCGAACATTTTTCAGCAAATCCAGAATGCCGGGCAGACAGTTGTGAATGTCGCGGTGGTCAATGTTCAAGCCAATTACAATCAGTCAGCCGGAGCTCCTCCCGGTGGCTGGGTCAATACTGGTGTCACACTACAGGCCGGGCAGAACGTCTGGCTCGACACACAAGCGACTGGAAACTGGGGCTGCCCTGATGGTTCACCATCAGGCGAGGACGCGAAAGGTACGCCTGGCACCCTGAACAATTACGCGTCATACGATCTCGACTACAACAATATGTATCTGCTGGGATATATCGGCACGCCCCCTATACTGCCGTATGGCTTCAGTTCAGGTGGCACGAAAGGAGACCCTCATTTCGTACCATCGGGAAACTTTTTGCTCAATTATCCAGTTAAATTCAGCGGACCGCTGAGCATGGGTTGCAATGACAATCAATTAGATGACTTCGGGTCGCAGATGGTTCGCATCATCATCACCCAATAGGCTCAATAGTGACCGTGGATAGAAGTTTTGCGTAATCAAAAAAGCAAAAACGGCAAAAGGAGTTTAAAGCGCGAAGCTGGTGCTTCGCTTGTTCTGGTCATCGCTATTTTTGGCACGCTGGCTTTGCTGATTATGATCTTCTGTTTGAAATTCACTGGCTTCATGGGCAGTTATCACGAACAACGCTCAGCAATCGAGGCGGCGGCACTGGCGGCAGCTAAAGATCTTTCAGCAATAGTTATCGTCGATCCCAATTTCGGTTTGATCGGGCTATCGGATGCCAGCCCAATCGGTACTGCCACTGCTGCTGGTGACCAATTTTACACTCCAGTGACTGGGATAAACACGCTGCTCGGAACAATTAGACTCGATCTGATCATTTCGGATTATTTACAAGATCCGTTGATGAAGCAGCTGGCCATGACCGATTACAACAATGCAATTAGTGCTCAGAAGAACCTGGTTGCCGCTCTCAATGCGGCGATCACACCCGGTGGAACAATTACCGATATCAATGGCAATGTGATCAGCCCTTATCAAGATGCCGTTTCAGCTTATCAATCGAATAAAGTGCACCTGGTGGTGGCACAGAGTTCGAATTTGGTACCAGGCTCGATGAAATTAGCGCTAGGTTACGTGGACGGTCTGGCCACCAGAATACCGATTCCGCAGCCGCAAAGCATCGCTTCGGTGCCCTCCAGCCAACAAACTCAAGGCTTCTATAATCCCGATGTAGCTATTATGTACAACAATACGACGCCCTTTGTTTTTGCAGCGCAAGGTCCGAGCGCTACTCTAGTTGACTTCAGAGTCTTTCAAACGAGCGTCGCCGGCTTGCCTTACTCCACTCCCGCCGTTATTAAAGTGGATGCCGATGAACAATACACCGAAAGCGATTCTTTGACTCGCACGATTCACGCTACAGCGGCAGCCCTTGGCGGCACGGTCGTTGACCAGCGGCCATATCCGGGAGCATTCACAATCACAATGACGGACGGCCCGGTACCCGAAGTTGTGCAACCCGGTGACTTGATCAACAATGCGCAGATTCAGACCGATCCGACGGATATGATGCAGACGCCGCTCAAAGGAGATTATCCACAAACGGCGCTATCGAATTATTCGATGCCATTTTTGCCGGATCCTGACAGCTTTCATCCCAAATTCGAAAATGTTTTCAGCGTTGCTTTCTATGATTGGATCAAACGCGGCGGCCTGACAGTCAATGTGCAATCACTGATCAATATGCTGCAGACCCCAATGAACTTTGGCGTGGGCGGTCCACAACAGCAGCGCTTCCATCTCACATCCTCGGGCACAGTCACCAACGATACTATTCCCTGGGGGAAAACCGACTTTTGTGTCAGTAATAATCAATATCGCGCGATTAGCGGACTAGGCTTGGTGAGCGCCAATCAGAACAGTTACGACCTGCAAATCACTGATTATGTTCATCAACCGGGTAAAACCAAAGGTGGATTACACGCTGGAGAACCGCTGAACGTGCCGGGCGTAAGCGGAGCAAATCCTAACGCTGGCAGTTACACTGCCAGCAGCATGTTCGAAAACATTACATGGCCTTATCAGGAGTTTTTGACCGGCTCCGGCATTCGCCAAACATACAACAAAGAAGGGATCGCCTTTGATTTCACGATTCGTCAAAGGCACTGACAAAACGCATGCGGGGACCAACTAAATCTGGTCGAGGCCAGTCTATATCCTTTATGCAAGGGCCCTGGGCCTTGCTGCTGGTGTCTGGTTTGCTTATTTTTTGTTGTGCCAAATTTTTCTCCGCCTTGAACACACAAGGCGCGACACCAAATATAGTACCAGCACTGAAATCATCCGATCTGATCGGTCAAAAATTTCAATCCTGCGATGTGGCAAGCTCGATCAACTTCTATTCGAAAGACGAGTGCACAATCCTCAAATCCGGTAAAAGAATAACTGCCAAATATACTCTGCTCACAGGCCCAGGAACGGACCCCGGAGCTTTTTTGCATGGATATTTGCATCGCACCGAACTCTGGTATCGATATGATGGCACCGCAATTGTCGGCAAAGACAAGCTAGCCCTATACAATCCAGATGCACCAGAAGCGGCTGTACTGAGAAAAATGTGGTGGTATTCGAATTTTGCTCAGAAATATTACCAGGAAAGTCGCCGTTATCCTGCTGATGCTGACCAATGTAGAAGGACGGAACCAAACTTCGGCTACGTCAACCCAGTCACGGGGAAGCATGACAGTGCCTCGATCATTCTGGACAAGCAGACTGACGAACCGATCGACTTGATTGACCGCGGCAGTTACGATCGCCACTGGCGACCGGGCGCAATCATCTGCTTGTGCAGCAACTACCGCAAATTTCTGGTAGAAGGGTTCGATCGCAGTGGTCGCCCGTTAATCAGCTCTGATCCGAGCCGATATTTTGCCATCATCAGCGAATACGGTAAGACCATAACTACACTCGACCCACTCGCTGGTATTGAAGAGAATGCTGCGAATGAAAAAGGGGCAGAACCTTCAGTCCAGATTTATGTCTACGACAATCCAGACATTGAAACAACCATCACAGGAGAGAGGCGACTAATCGAAATACTCCTGTGGACAATTTTTTGCTTCACTGGCATCGTCTGTTATGCCGCTCATAAGTCAAAGTTCACTGGCGCTGCCAGAGCCAGCAGCATTGCCGCCGTTTTTGTCGCGTTGTTTTGCGTTGCGGCTTGGTATTTCAATGCGTACTAAGTTCCCAGGCAGGGCTCAGGCAATTCGGAGCTGGAAACAACAATGCGAATGAGACGGGCAGAAATTGGCGACCTAAATGCCGTAATGGCAATTGTCCGGGGCTTCGCAGATGCTTTGATGAAGCAGGCAGAAAAGGTGGCGCTGGACAGTGAAATCCAGATTCTTAGAGTCGATACGAACACAGTTAATCAAGCCACTCAAAAATTGTTTCCAAAACTCGGATATGTTCTTGCCGGCGAAATCGAATTAGGATTTCGCCCCGGTCTGAAATTTCTGTGTTATGAAAAACGCATCTGACGACAGGCACCACGAGACCATGACGAATGACGCACCAGATATAATGCGCAAGCCCTTAGTAATCTTCTTCGTACTACTAATTTTATTCTCGACGGCTTGCTACTTTCCGATCGTCACCGCACACTCGATCAAAGCTTCGCATGGTTTTTATACGTCGATGCTGATGTGGGCGCCTGGAGCGGCAGCGCTACTAACCCAGCTGATCTGCTACAAAAGTCTGTTTGGCTTAGGCTGGAAGCCAGGGAACATCCGGTATTGGCTTCTGGCATTTTGTGTGCCCCTGGCTTACGCCACATTGGTTTATGTCATCGTCTGGATCACAGGGCTGGGAGGCGTTCCCAATCCGGAATTCGTATCGATGCTCAAGAGGAAATATCCCGATGCTTCCTTCTATCAAGCCACGGCACTCTTTATTTTCACGCAAATGACCAGCGGGGTAGCCAGCAATACCTGGCGAGCACTCGGGGAAGAGCTAGGTTGGCGCGGCTTCTTAGTGCCGCAGCTGGCGAAACTTACGAGCTTCAGCAAAACATCATTGATAGTCGGGGGCGTGTGGGCGGTATGGCATTTCCCCGCCATTTTGCTCACCGATTACAACATCGGAGTACCTGCGTGGTGCGCAATTCCGTGTTTCACAGTCTGCGTTCTCGGCATCAGCTTCGTCATGGCATGGCTGCGGCTAAAATCGCGCAGCGTCTGGCCGTGCGCGATTTTGCACACGGTCCACAACATGCTTATCCAGGCAATTCTCACTCCGCTGACTATCGATAAAGGGACGACGAATTACTTCATCGATGAATTTGGTCTTTTCACCGCCATTGCCATTGCCGCGACTGCTTTTCTCTTCTGGCGAAAACGAAGCAGTCTCGAGTAGGTTGTAACAACCTTTTCCGGAGCATTTTAGCCGGTTCGAGAAGGTCGCGAAGCAAACTTGTGCAGTCCCATGTAACACATGTAACACATCTGTGATTCTCTCATCCTATATTGGCGTCACTGGACCAGGGGCGAACATATCAAATTTACTCTTTAGCCTCTACAAACGAAGAATGAAATAAAACTGTCCCTGGGCTGCGCTTTTCTTCAGCCTACTGCGACCACCCGAATAACTCAATTTTGACAGCTACAACGCAATCCTCATGGCTCGAGAGGAATCAACAGCCATATCTGGAGTTAATTTACTATGGCAATGCGCGAATTTGATGAACAGCGAGACAGGAGTTTGCCCGCAGAGAATTTCTTCGTGCGCAGTGCGGTCAACAGCACCTGGTCGCCCGAATCCCCATATGTCAACACATCGACTACAACGGGCAATGGAAACGACTATCTGAAACCTGTCGAGATTACAGATGATGGCGGCACCAGCAGCAGTAACGAAGCATCTACACCGGCTCCGGTCGAAGCAGCCACTATCAATAGTGCACCGACTCAAACCGATACGACCGCGCAAAGCGCCAGCACCACTAGGAGATCAACACAATCGCCGACAACAGGAGTGGGTCCAGTTGACAGTGGTTCAAACCTATCCTTCGGCATATCTGATGGAGGACAGCCAGGGACCGAGCCAGCCCCGGGACCGATTACGTCGCCATTAACAGATGGAGACATAGCCGCTGCAGGGGCTCTCGCAGCACAGGCCACGGAACCAAATAACGCATCCAATGGCGATGCGGCGGCAGGGGCAGCCGGAACCGAGGCCGCGGATGCGTCTGCCGCGCAGGCTTCTATCCAGACGGCTGCAAGTGCGGCGGGAGCGGACGAGGCGACGACACAAGCATTGACGAGCGCAGGTTTCACTCCAGCCGAAGCGAGCGATATACTCGGGCTGGGTACATCGCTAATGTCCGCCTTCAACTCTGCTTCCGGTGTCGGGGATGACGCTGCATCCGATGCGGCTGCCGGTACTGCATCCAGTGCTTCCTTAGCGAGTGCTGGAGCAGCAGACGCTGCTGTGGCCGCAGATGCTGCCGGAGATGCTAGCGCTAGCGCAGCTGCTGGTGTGGTTGCAGCCGCTGATGCGGCAATTTCGGCAGACGTAGGCGCCGCTGACGGCGTCATGGCATACATGGAGGTTTTGGGCTGACGGTCAATTCGAGGAGTTTCATCCTGCGATTTTTTCTGGGTCTCCCACTTTCATAATGTCTTCTCCACGGGCGCGGTGCATTCACATTTACAAAAAAAAGGTGGGTGCACTATACTCTATCGTATCACCCATTTCCCGTAAAAGTTAAAACAGCTGGTCTGAGGCAATCAATAAAAAAACTCGCCAGCCCGTGTGAGCGACTGGCGAGTCAATACGTTCCGCATCTAATTTGCGAGTTGAGGCCGTATGCCCGCAGAAACAACCCTGGCGCCGGAAGCCTCGGCCTCCGCAGTCACTGGGTAGAACTTGAGCATGCGATGGTGCAAAGTGTCGAGGCGCTTGTCGATCCGAGTTATATGCTTTTCGCATTCTTGCCGCTTTGACTCGAGCGTTTGTGCCTGAAGAGCAAGTTGATGAACCAGTCTCGCATGCAGGTCAGCGTACTCGATTCGGTCAGATGCGCTTTCTCTTGCGTGCTCTGCTTCCAGAAGTGTCCACAGCTCACACAAAGCAATGACTAGCTTGACCTCAGCGAGCACGCAGATAGCGAGTCTCGCTGTTCGGCAGAACTGCTCGAAACCCTGGGCAAGATGTTCGATAGTGTCTGGGGTAGGAGAGTTTCTCCGACTGCGATTAGCATCTACGCGTGACCATCTGTCAGACGAGCGCTCGGCTATTCGCAAGTCTGCGCACTTTGACTTTGCTAGCTCAATCAAGTGCGAGACAGCGAAATGGCTGCGCGCACGATGAAGGTTAATGTTGTCCATGGAATGTCTCCGTGTCAGGTCCCTGCGTAACGGCGGCGGGAAGCCAACCACCTGCAGGTACGACTGCTGTTGAATAATCCCCACTCACTCTGTGCATTCCGAGAAAAGTTGGGGGCCGCCACGTGTGGCCGCTGGTCCGATTGCGAACGAAGACGGTCGGAAAAATTGCGAAAAACAGGGTAATTAGGTGAGTTGCTCATGATGACCTCGTTGGGTGAACTTCCGAATGATGATAGTCGACAGATGCGAAAGGCATATTTGGTTATGGTCGGTGAATCTAGGGCATCAGAAAGTCTTGTCGGCTTCGAACAACCAGTGCGAATTGGCTGCTGGAGTGCAAAGAGAGGAAGACAGATTAGAGTCCTGTAGTTTTTTTGCCTGAGAGATAAAAGAAGAAGTGTCTTTGAACCTAGCACGGTAGAACTATCGCGCGAAGAATAAATATTACTCCATAGTGTTGTCTATAAACGCCAAAATATAGCCGATCCCAGCCCCCCAGCCGTCGGACCCTGATTGACCACTTGCCGCGAACAGAAATTTATTAGCCAAAGTTGCTTCACGCAGCTCGTAAAGCGAGTGTTCGCATCGCTTCCGAGTCCCAAACTGGCGGCGCTAACGGCAGTTCGCGCTAGCAATGCAATGCCACCGAATATGATATCAAGCCAAAGCAAATTCCCAAGCAATGCCTTCAATTCATCACTCAGGTATGAGGGCTGGCTTTATTGCCAACACCCTAATTTGCCGATTTGTCGTCTATTGTCTTGTTGGTATCAGTCTCATCTTTCCCTTTGTCCGAGAACCATGAACGACTGGCTGCGACTTCTCTCCTTTCAAACTTTCGTAAGGCAGATTGTGAAAGATGAGAGTTACAGCTGTGTCACAATACGCTCACCTCTCAGCGGCCCTATGCGTTGCGAATCGATGCCCCTGGGAGGCGCCTACAGCTGTTGACCACTGCTGCATACAACTCAGTAAACACTTGGTTATGTTTTGCGACTATTCTCGCGTTTGTCTAGAGTGTCAGCACTCCCCCATGCTGATCTCGATGGCGTTCGCTTTTATCAGGTAGCAGGCAAACAAAATGTCGGATCGATCTCATCAGTCTCCACCGCATCAGCACCCAGAGCATATGCATGTGCACCCCGGAGTGGATCACCATCATGCAGATTTAGCCCACACTGAGCACAATATTGAGCATATCCTTAGACACAATTCCCATGATTTTGGACATGTCTACAAAGAGCTAGATCATCTTCGGCGCCATGATGGGAAACATTTTTCTGCCGATCTGCACACGATCAATAAAGACTTGCACAAGCATGGCTATTTGCCTCATTTACACATAGTCGAAGACAATCAGCACAGGCACCATCACACTGAACACGGTTACGAAGTATTGGCTGATGATCCGCAGCTGCCGAAACGCCCGGGCAACTATACGATCGTTGGTACCAGCCACCACGCGCCTCACGAATCTGCCGCTCTGCGCCACGCGTATCACAGCATGCACTATGGTCATGGTCATTACAATGGTTGGGACAGTAGTGTCGAAGGTGGTGGTGGCGCTAATGGTGGCTTCGACGGAAAAGCGATCGGTGGTCACATTCCGACTGGCGCCCGCAAAGAGTTGATCGACAAAGCGCTGGAGCTAGCGGGTTTGCCTGTAAACAGCCAGTACGAAGCGGCGGTGAACAAAATCGTGGCTCGCGAGAGTGGCTGGAATCCTAACATTACCAACCACACCGACTGCAATGCCAGGCGCGGAACGCCTTCGACGGGACTGATGCAGACAATTGGACCGACATTCCGTGAGTGGGCATTGCCTGGATACGACAGCAACATCCATGACCCTCTTTCTAATTTAGTTGCCGGCATTCGCTATGCTCAGCACCGATATCACAATCGGGGCGGGCTGCTCTATGTCGCGAGCAGACCTGGTGGTTACTAGCATCTCGCGGTGAGCGGTAAATGGTGCACAGTGGGCTAATGCTAAATGCAGAACTTTAGAACGGTAATCTCTCGGTAACAAAAACTAATTAGGCTATCGCTCATGTTAGCAACGCACTGAGCCGCAGGAGATACTCACGATGACAAAGACTGGCAAAAATATCGCCTTCATAGCCATTGCGGCACTGTTTTATCTAGCAGATCAACCAGTCAAAGCCGATAGCACATTCGACTTTGATCTTTCGGAGTACGCGGAAGCCGCCCAGGGCGATGAAGGTCATACCGCATCCATGACCGGTGAAGGTCGGCAAGGCATGGGCGCAAATGTGACAAGCAATGCGACTGCGCAACAAAGCGAAGCCAGCGGTCAGGTTGCGCAACTAGGGCTGCTCGCTCCCGGCTCTCTGGGCGGTGAAACGAGCTTTCCATCTGGTCAGTGGAGCTTCGGTTTTTCAGGCGGGGGCTCAACTATGTTTAGCACTGCAGGCGGTGCGCTTCCGGCAACCAGCACGAGCTCGGTGGATGGGAGTATTACGAGTGGTTGGTGACTCGAGAAAGTTGCTTGGTAATGTCTTGGTAATAAACCGTACCTAGACTGACAATCATTAGATAACGATTAATGGCACGGACTGCAAGTTTTACAAGCATCCGAGCATGACTGAATTAAGTTTACGATCTCGATCGACTTGACGAATCAAATCCGTCAGAAAAAAAGTGCAAATAGCGGAGGAATATAAAAATGACCGTAGAAGCAGATTCAACTACCCATGTCGATCACAAAGCTCATCACGATCAAGCTCAGGCTCACGATCATCGCGAACACGACAAATATGGTCAACATCACCACCTGACTCAAGAGCAGAGAGCGGAGGTCAGAGCGGGAAGAACGGAAGCCAGGAAATTGGAAAAAGCTGACGCGAGTAATGATGGCAATAGTTACAATCACGTGATGACCGAGGTCGCCGATTACATGAAGAAACATCCGCACGCCGGAAATTTCTTGCCCGCGTTCGAACATAAATTGAAACGTGATGGAACGTTGCCCGAGGTATCGATCCACGCGGCTGAGAGAGCGCTGGATAAGCGCGCTCCCGGATCATTGGATTCAATTATGACCGGCCAGAACGTCCAGACGAATCCGGTCGAAAAACAGTTGTTGAAAGATGCCGCCAAGTATACTGGTGCTGCGAGTCCCGATGCCATCACCCGCGAAGGTGTAGATGGCATGAAAGACCGTATAAAAGTAGCGAAAGACGCAAGAGAAGAAGCGCAGGATGCAAGAAATAATGCAAATCTGTTGGCTCTTGGACCAGATGGGACGAGCTATGCCGATAAGTTTCTTCGCGACCCTAAACTTCATAAGTTTGGGTTGGCCGGTGGTGTTGAATGGGACAAAGACGCAATTGACGCCAAAATCAAACATTCGCATGGCAAGGAGGCTAGTGCTCTACTGGGTCTGAAAACGCAAATATCAAATGAGGAGGCCGAGCAGAAGGCTAAGACCGCACAAACAGCGCAGACGAACGACGCAAGAGATCAGAGTGCAATCAAGCATCTTGCAGAGAAGCCCAGAAGCACAGCAGTTTCGCTTTTAGGTTCGGACGCCGACGCGCAGAAGACTCTTCTAGACAAAATAGATAGGGACGCAAACGGCAACCTGGCGCCCGGCTCAATCCAAAAGTTAAGAGATCAACTCGTTGCAGCAGGGCAGGACGCTAATTCTGCCGATATAAAGGCGCTTGATGCGCTCAATAATGCGAGAACTTGGGGCAGTAAGGTTCCTTGGAATCCGGATATGACTAAAGACGAATTAGCTGCTGTGCTGGAAAAGAACGGTGTTGTCACCAAACCAAGCCAGGTGGCGCCTGCCAATCCGGAGCCCACTGGAGTGCGAGGCACCTTGGGGCCTAACATGGACTTGAACCTTGGCATTATGTAATGAACTATTCACGGCAGAATTGAACGCTGCATTCTCAGCTTTGCTCCGTGCGTACCAAAGAGAAGCGGTAGCAACTGAGAGCCGCAAGTTTCCGGGGGCGGAAACAATGACGGATTATCTGCTGCAGTTCAGGCGCACGGACAAGTGACCATAGAGCTAGGTCCATCCACCAAACAAGCTATACCGCCGACTTCTACGCGGCTGATGATTCCTTTAAGAATTTTCAATCGCGCCTTAATCTCGGATGGTCTATGCAATGAGTATCCTTGTTCGAAGACCAGGCCGCCTGCCTGGCACGCGTCAATAACGTCGTGGGCGAACAAGTAACAAGATAAAGCACCATTTGCGGTGCCAGTAGCTGCCTCCTCTGGAATGTCAAAAAGAGGTGCCAAATTGCTACAATGAGCCGCATTGCCGAACATAGTCTCTAGCGAAAACAGATGGTAACCGATAACATCGAGCTTCTTGCTTATAGATGAAACCTTGTTCAAATCTGGTTTTATAGCGTTGAGAGTTTCTAAATCACGTACCGGAACTATTATGTCCCGCAGCCCAGTTGAAACAATTTGAGGAAGAAGGACAGAATGCATGGAGCTAACCCCAATGTTCAAAGAGTCCGCAATTAGGCTCTTGTCGACATAGTCTGCAAATACTGGTCGCGTCTGAGTCATGAACACTTCTCCGAGATCGGATATTTCGATGTTCAGGATGCCGGCACCAGTTTCCTGAGTGTAGTTACCAGGACTGACTGTTCCGAGCTTGAAAAGCACGAAAAAAGTGGCTATCGTAGCATGGCCACACAGGTCTACCTCACTAACTGGTGTGAAGAAACGTACTTTGAAGTCGGCTGAATCTGACGGTTGAACAAAGGCCGTTTCTGAGTGTCCAAGCTGTTTAGCGATAGTTTGCATTTGAGCTTCATTCAATAACGAAGCTTCAGGTACAACTCCTGCTGGGTTACCGCCTGCCAGCGAGCCACTAAATGCATTCAAAGTATAAGCCATAGCCATTGCAGCCATTGATCGTTCCTCTCTTCCCTGATGTTAGTCCACCGCTTTGACCTCGTTCTTAGAGATTATTTGGATACCGGTGTGCATCTGTTCATGCTTTTCGGTTAAGTGCAGCCAGACACCAATGCTCATAAAAATGGCTGCCACGAGCAGGTTGATACTCAGCGGCTCCCGCAAAATAGCCACAGATAACAGTGCTCCAATAAATGGTTCTGTGGAAAAATAAGCCATCGCTCTGGCGGCTCCCAGCCGGCGCATTGCAGCTATAAATAGCGATAGACTAATTCCGTACGAAACTACGCCTGTAATTGCAGCACAGCCGATAGTGCCTAAATCCGGCAGATGATGACCAAGCACAATGGCCAGACCGCAATTAAGCGCTCCCGCCACTAAGCCTTTGAATTGTGCAATTTGCATTGACTCCGAATGGGCAATCTGTCCAGCGAGATTGGAATCGATTGCCCAGCATAAACATGCACCAATTCCGAGCAGCAATGACCACGACGCAGCCATGTCCGTAGTCCAAGATAAAGATATGCCGCCTAACAAGATTGCGGCCAGCCCAGTGATGACACGCACTCCAAGATGCTCCTTGAAGACTAACCAGGCAATTAGGGCCGTAAAGACAACTTCAAAGTTTAGTAGTAAAGAAACTGTTGATGCTCTTGCGACGTTCATAGCCGCCATCAACAAAAGTGGTGCTAATATGCCACCGCTGGCTATCGACCCAGTGAGCCAGGCAAAGTCTTTTCTACTGAAAGCCTCAGTGTCCGTTCGTTTGCCTTTAGATAAATCGCGAAAGAACAAGATACAACTTAATCCAACTCCGGAACTAAGGTACAGAAGTCCGGCAAGCATTATCGGATCTACATGCTTGAGAAGTAGCTTGGCGCTAGGCATTCCAGCTGCAAAAAGAAACGCGGAAGCTAACGCACACAAAGGTGCAGAAATCTTGATTTGTATCGCTTGCTGGCTCCTCGTTGTTGGAATCTTTGGCTTCTATCCAAAGTATCAGTTAGTTCCTAGAATGACCAGAGTACTTATTGGCTTTCAGCATAATAGTTGTGTGCCTTCGGCAAATTGTCATTTGCTGAATCAATAAACGGAAATGCAGTCCTGATAGCTGGCGGAACTCCGCCCTTAATGAGCAATATCCAAAACTATATCGACGGTTTTTTCTACAACTCGACTGAACCAGCCCAACTCCTTGCCGGTTACGTGGGAATTAGCGATCCAACGCTTTTCAATCAAACCAAGCAACAAATTGTCGCTTTAGGGCAGGGGCATGTAACCGGCGACTGAAAACGATGACCAGTTTATGGACCATCTCAGGCTTCATCGCTTTGCTCAGGTCCGCGGTAGCATGTTGAATTTGAGTCGCTCCAAATTTGCTAAGCACATTACTTTAGCTTGTCTGGTCTTGGGGACAGGAAAGAACTATTCTTCAGTGCTAAAGAAATTTTTGTCGAGACAGCGGGACTAGTCATTCGCCAGGCAATCAAACCGCAAGATCGCCTGACCGTCATGTCCCCTGGCATTTTCTGTAATTTTGAATGCGAAAAATAAACAAAGTAAGCAAAGTATTCTATGAAATATAAGACCGAGATGTGTTCCAAATGATCGTGTAATCGAAAAGGGAAAAAGCGATGGTATTTTCCAACCATCGCTTCCATTTCCAAAGCCTTTTTACGCGCTTAGTTCCCTTGCCAGAACCAATGCGATACCAGCCGAAAATCACTCAAGCAAGATCAGCAAGCACTTGCGGCTCGTAGGCGCCGACGAACAGATGACAGGAGGCTGAAATTAGCCTCCCGGACATCCCTACTGTTCGTACCAATATAAAGCTTGAAATCACCTGGCTCAGCTTTAAATTTAAAATCGGCGCCATAGAACTTCAAGTCATTGCGCGTTAACTCAAACACAACTCTCTGCGAAGCGCCGGCTTTCAGGGTGACGCGCTGAAAACCCTTCAGCTCTTTCACAGGTCGAGTAATGCTTCCCACTAAGTCGCATATGTATAGCTGCACTACTTCTGTGCCGTCAAACTCGCCGGTATTGGTGACGGTTACAGAGGCAACCAAAGTGCCGTTTGGTTCCAATTCTAACGTGTTCAGGCTGATCTCGCTGTAATGGAACTGCGTGTAACTTAACCCGTAGCCGAAAGGATACACGCCGTCGTTGGGCACATCTAAATATTGCGAGAGGTACTTTTCGTGTCCCTTATCTGGGTCAAGCGGGCGACCCGTTCTCTTGTGATTGTAATAGAGAGGAATCTGCCCGACAGATAGAGGCCAGGTCATTGTCAATTTGCCGGATGGATTAGCGTCGCCAAATAGCAGATCAACTATTGCCGGGCCGGCCACAGTACCACCGAACCACGTCTCCAGGATTGCGTCGATATTTTCGTCTTCCCAGGCCAATGTAAGAGGACGACCATTCATCAAAAGCAATACAATTGGTCGTCCGGTTTTATGCAGGGCTTTGAGCAGCCGCAACTGATTGTCTAGAAGACCAATCTCGCTGCGGCATGCGGCCTCTCCACTCATGCCGAAAGTTTCGCCCAGAGCAACGACAATCACTTCTGCTTGCTCTGCGGTTTGCAAAGCCTCCGCAATTAGTTCATCCGGGGATTTTTCATCCAGGACAATTTGTCCGTCGTGAGTATTGAGTTTCTTCAAAAGCTCAGGATCGTCCAATAAATTGCAGCCTTTAGCATACAGGAATTTGCCGAGTCCAAACTTTTCTTCTAACGCTTGCCAGATGCTCACGGACTGGGTTGGGTCGCCGGCGGCGCTCCAACTGCCAATCAAGTTGCGCTGGTCTTTGACCAGAGGTCCGATAAAAGCGATTTTCTCGTTTGTGCGCAGCGGCAATAACTGACCGTTATTTTTAAGCAGCACCATGCTTTTGATTGCCGCCTCGAGAGCCAACTCTCGATGCTTTACGCTCATACCCTGTATCTGATCGGGGGACAGTTTTCGGTAAGGATTTTCAAACAGCCCCAGTTTATATTTCGCCTCGAGAATGCGCTGACAGGCTTTATTAATCCGGGTCAGCGAGACCTTGCCGATATCCACCAAAGTGGGAAGATGTTTGATAAAAAGTTCACTGACCATATCCATATCAGTGCCAGCCTTAATAGCCAGCGTTGTCACCGTCTGCTCGTCCCCCATGCCGTGTTGGACCATTTCGATAATGGCCGTATAGTCTGACACTGCAAACCCCTCAAAGCCCCACTGTTTGCGCAAGACCTTATCGAGCAGAAATTCGTTGCCAGTTGCAGGCACGCCATCTATTTCGTTGAAAGAAGGCATTAAGCTCCCTACTCCGGCTCTAACTGCTGCTTTGTATGGAGGAAAATGCAGGTTGTACATGTGCAAACGGCTCATGTCTGCAGTGCCGTAATCTCGTCCAGCTTGTGCCGCGCCATAGCCCATAAAGTGCTTCACGCAAGCCATTAGATTCGTTGGACTAGCAAGATCTCGTCCCTGATAGCCGCGAACCATTGCTTCTGCGATTAGTGCGCCCAAATAAGGATCTTCCCCTGCACCTTCGCACACGCGTCCCCAGCGAGGGTCGTTAGCTATGTCGACCATCGGGCTGAACGTCCAGTTCAAACCGTCGGCGCTAGCCTCTAATGCCGCGGCTCTGGCGGTGCGCTGAACAAGGTCCATGTCCCAAGCGGCCGCCAGACCAAGGGGTATTGGAAAGATAGTGCGATGACCATGAATGACGTCAAAGCCGAATAGCAGGGGAATTCCCAATCGCGTCTCATTAACCGCAAGCTCCTGAAGCTTGCGTGTTGTCTCCGGTGTGATAGCGTTGAACAGGCCCCCGACTGTTCCGGCTCTGACCTTTTCTTCAACACTACAGCTGAGAACCGGTCCCGTTACTGTGATGCCCAGTGTGAGCAAATTCAGCTGACCGATCTTTTCTTCGAGGGTCATCTTCTTCATCAGTGCACGGATGAACTGATTCATCCTCAGTTCAGAAGCGGTTTTACTGGCTTTGGTGGCTTTAAGCGCCACCTCGGTTTTTCTACCTGCTTTTCCAGCTCGTGCTTTAGTACGCGTATTCATCTCAGACCCCTTAGTGTTGTTGCTCAAGCGAGCAATGTTGCAAAGATTGCCAGCGATTCCGCATCGCTGACGATTTGCCGCGGCGGATGCCGTCGCGGAATTGCTTAACGACGTTTAGTGAAGCCGGCGCGCTGCAGGGCATGTTGAATCCAATGGCTCTGCATCACCAGGCTCCACACAAGCCCACGGTTTCCTTTTTCGAACATGTCCCGTGCAATTTCGATCATGAGCACGTAACAGCCCACATCGACGCCGATCTGGTCGGGGGCGACCCATCCAGTAGGTTTAGAGCGATCTGCGCTCATATTGAAAGCACCGACAACGCCTGTTTCGGTAAACAGAACCGGGCGTTCTTCAAACCACTTGTGCAATGTCCACAGCACCAAGCGCGGTGCCAGCGGTAGAGATACTGAGCCCGCACCGCCCGCTGAGCGTTTTCAAAGTAATCGAAACCGCTCTCTTGATTGAGGGGGTCGAACAGCTCGCGGAAGTCAAACCAGCAAAGCGGATAGTGATAACCGAACAAAGGAAAATCATGCATCCGTAAGAAGGTTTCCCCGTAGTCCGTTTGAGGTTGAACACCAGCTAATTGAGCTCGCCATGACTCGTCGGGAATCCTATGGGTGGGCGAGCCGAGTGCAACAAGGTAGAGCAGAAGTCCCTCGTTGAAGCCCTTGAATGTTGCATCCAACATCCCTGTCTCAGGTTTCCATCCCATGCGCAACAGATTGTGTTCGGTTAGCAGCGAGTCCCATCGCGGGCGGCATATATGCTGGTTGGCGAGTTCCCTGAGAACTCTTTCGCGCGGCGTGCCCTGGTTGAAGTATTCCTTCACACATATCACTCCTAAGCAGAACAACGCGGTATCGACGATAGAAAGCTCGACATCGATGCGGGGCGGTTTTTTCCCTCTTCGAAATGCAATTGCGGCCAGAATTTGAGGTCGCAAGCGCGGGTCAATTCTTTGGGGTCGAGAAAGTGGAGCAGATATGCTTGCTGGCGAGTAGGCCGTGCTGCGGTCCAGAGGGAGGCGAGTGTACTCATCTCTGTTTTGGACGAAGTAGTTAAAGGCGTTGCGCTGTAGTAAATCAAGTAGTTTAATATCGGCGCAAGAAAACTCGCGCAGCGGAAGATCCAACCACTTTGGATCTGAGACTGTTTTTGCGTTGGGCATGACATTTTCCTTCAGTGATATGAGATCACGATTAAGCCGTTAGCCCCGCTAGCGGCTGTGGTCAGTGTTACTTGAGACTTGCTTCCTGGGCGATTCTTGTCTACGGATGTGCGACATGCTGCTTGACTGCGATTTGATAACCACGCAGTCACCTGCAGGACGATGGGGTTGGTGTAATTGACGTGGTTAAGCGTGCAAGCTTTTCTCTGAATATGGTTAGTGCGTTATTGCATGGAACGACTTTACGAATGATCTCGTGTCAATCTCAATGAGCTTGGCGAGGTCTTCGTTTGGTTGCCGCGAGAACGCTCTTGCGTCATCAGCAGTTCGAGCGGACTTGTTGAAATTTTTATTTTCTCCAAGTGTTAGTGGATTGCGCGAGTGCACAGAACTTGTGTGTGTGTGGATTTATATAGTCACTAGCACATTTACTAGCGCGTTGATCTAGGTTGTATCAGCGAGCAGCCAGAACGTGTCTTATCGCGTTTCCGGAAAAAAGCCGTCACCTATGCTGTTCTAAAGCTGCACTACTAAAAAACTTCCGAACTACGAAGATGGGCTGATGCCAACGATTGGCTCAGTATGCTGGGTTTGAATCGGCACGTAAGGCCCGATATTGAGGAATGGAATCGACACAGGCAAAACCACTGTAACCGAACAACCAACGCTGACGACGCCGTCGGGTGTGTTGTCGAACTGCAGCATTTTTACAGAAAGTGATTTGAAGATGCTAGATGGCTGGAAATTTTGTTGCACACTGGCGACGGCTGAATTTGCGGCCATCTGGCTAGAGGCTAGACTGGCTGCTCGAGTCGCTTGTTTCGCCAAATCGTTGCTGATTTGTCCACCCAGAACAAGAACCGTTAAATCAATCGCGGCAAGAGCGATCGGTATAAGAACTAGTCCTCCGACCGCGAGCTCAGTCAAACTCTGCCCTTGCCGGCTCCGCCCTCGTTGACTCTGCTTGCTTGCCGACAAACGAAGCCAGTTATACTTTTTTCCAATTCTACGAACAAGCATTCTCTCGGCTCCTGGTTAGGAATTCCCTGGGGCAACTCTTTCGAGCATGGTTCGCCCGTTGAATTGAAAAATCATATTCGAATTTAAACCTGGTACAGGATATGGAAATGGAATATTGACCAACGGCTTGCAGGCGCAGGTGAGATTGATGTGAATGTACTCTGTCGGCGGAGGATAGGGTGGACTCTGGGGAATAAAACCTTCGGAAAGATCGACAGAACTGTTCACCACTGGTGGTGAACCAGTGCTGGCAAATTTGCCGAAGCCGGAACTCCACTCCGAGATCACCTGCGCGAGATCGCTATTTAGCTTGGCTATATCAGCCGTATTTTGATCGACAGTAACTGTCGGAGGGCTGGTACTGAGATCAAGGACGACCGCATTCTCCATGGCTGCCTGTCTCAGAAGCAAGGCGTTCAAATAGAGACAGTCTGAGTAGGTGAGCGCCAGGTTGATCAGATCGAGCATC
>CAJCHQ010000913.1 GCA_903970295.1 Bryobacterales bacterium | reverse complement strand
ACTTGGTGGCGTAGTTAAAGAACACCGCACCGACAATTTGACTGCAGCGGTAGTTAATCATGGCAATTCCCACGTCTTCAATGAGCGTTGGGCGGCGTTTCTGGGTCATTACGAGGTCGAGCCAAGCAAGAACAATGCGGGTGTAAGTCATGAAAACGGCTCGGTGGAGAAGAGTCACGATCTGCTCAAGAACGCATTGAAACAGGCATTAATGCTCCGGAGGAGCAAGGAATTTGCCTCTGTGGCAGAGTACGAAAAATTTATTCGGCGCATACTTGACCAGCGCAATGCAGGGCGAAAGAAGCGTTTGGCTGAGGAGATGGCGGTGATGAAAGCGTTGCCGGCAAGAGACTGGAACGACCCGAAAGAAGTGTGGCCGACGGTGACGTCTTTCAGCACTATCTCTGTGGAGAGAGCTGTGTACTCTGTTCCCAGTCGGCTAATCGGGAGAAGCCTCAAAGCATTGGCTTATCCCGAAGTGGTCCGTGTATTTTTTGGCAGTGAAATGGTTCAGGAGATGCCGCGCTTGCTGCCAGGTTCAAGAAAGATCAATTATCGCCATGTGGTGGCGCATTTGATGCGCAAGCCAGGTGCGTTTGAAAATTACCAATATCGAGAAGAGATGTTCCCGAGTCTTGTCTTCCGCCAGGCGTATGATGCCTTGAGCAAGGGGCGCCCAGAGAGGGCAGACAAAGAATACCTATCGATTTTGAACCTTGCGGCGATGGGTAGTGAGCAGGATGTGGAGGTGGCGCTTACGGCGTTGTTGGAAGCAGGGCAGTTGCCATTATTTGTGGCAGTGAGAGAACTGGTTGCAACCGAATGTCCAAGCGATGTGCCGAATGTGTTCATTGCGGCACCGGAGCTAGTCTCTTATGATCTGCTGTTCACATATTTCGCATCGGCACCAAGAGAGGTGCACCGATGAAAAATACAGACCAGCTGGAGGCTTTGCTGCGTTCACTGAAGTTAAAATCATTCATTAGGAACTACAAAGAATTTGGTGAAAAGTCTCACAAGCAGAAGCTCAGTCACATTGAGTATTTGCATGAGTTAGTGCAGGCTGAAAGTACCGAGCGCCAGATTCGAAAAGTAGAGAGATTGATCAAAGAGGCAAAGTTGCCGCGTGGAAAGACTTTGGACGGCTTTGATTTATCGAAGCAACCGTCGCTTTCACCTGGGCGATTGAAGGAATTAGCTCAAGGTGACTTTCTGGACAACTGCGAGAACCTGCTCATATTTGGCATTCCAGGAGCAGGGAAAACCCACTTATCATCGGGCTTAGCCAGGCAGTGGTGCCTGCGCGGACGGCGAGTGTTTTACACAACTGCTGCAGCGTTGGTGCAAGAGTTGCTGGTAGCTAAGCGGGATCTAAAACTCAACGAGATGATCAAAAAGCTCGACAGCTTCGAAGCAATCGTGATTGACGATTTTAGCTATGTGCCGTATACGCGTGATGAGACTGACGTTCTTTTTGTACTTTTGGCTTCGAGATACGAAACTCGGAGCGTGGTCATTACAAGCAATTTGGCTTTTTCTGATTGGGGAAATATCTTCAAGGATCCGATGACCACGAGGGCTGCGATAGATCGGCTCGTGCACCATTCAACCATTCTGGAGTTGACTGAAAGTTACCGACAGAAATACGCTAAAAACAGAAAGAAAGAGCAGGAAGAAGCGCAGTCACAAAAAACGGAACCAGAAAACAGCTGACATTCCGCAGGCTAGCCGAGCCTGCGGTTCCACCCTGTCGGTCGCAGTTTCGCTGCGAACCTCCAGGGCGGTTCTACTCGTCCATACAAGGAGCAAGATATGCGCAGACGAAAGAGGAAAATCAGATGAAATTGCAGGCAAGCCAAGCGGCAAATTCAAACTGTCGCTGTAGCTCGTAACAGTTCGCAGTTGAGGATTTCAGGCAACGACAATCTCGGATTTCTCGACTGATTTGACGGGAACAGAATGAGGAAAGGATATGCAAAAACAGAGTACGAAAAACAACGACAACTGCAAAGATCCCAC
>CAJCHQ010000912.1 GCA_903970295.1 Bryobacterales bacterium | reverse complement strand
TTATATTTTCACGGTCTATGCTCTCAATTCGGCTCTTGCTCCTCAGTCGGGCATGACGGCAGTGCAATTGCGCGGTACGATCAGTAATCATATTCTCGGTCAGGCGCAGATGACCGGCACTTACGGTAGATGACATTGCAGTTGGGTCCGCAAATGACAATGGCAGCCGACAGGATTTAAAATGACAGCTCCAAAGTTTACGGCCGCATTTGTCCTTAAGCGCACCTGGGCGAATATCTGTTTGACGTCGATCGGGACGGCGCTTTTCATGCTCTTTCTGACGAGTTCGCCCGGAGCCGCTCAAAGTTACGATCAGAACGCAAATAAAGCTTCCACGTCCGGCGCGCCGCTCACTCGCATGCCCTGGCAAAGGGATTTACGCCAGGCTATGAAAGAAGCGAAAGAGAGCGGAAAGATGATTTTGATCGATGTCTACACCGATTGGTGCGGACCATGCAAAAAGCTTGATGCCGATACTTACACTAATCCAGAAGTTTTGACATATTTGACCAGGACTTTCATTTGCGTCAAGGTCAACGCCGAAGATCCAAAATTAGGCTACTGGGTTTCGTCTAAATACGGAATTGATGCATACCCGTCAATTATTGTGCTTTCCCCGGATCGAAAAATGAAAGGCAAGTTCAGCTCCTATCTGCCGCCGCGTCAATTTCTCGCTGCCGTTAATCAGCTAGCGACTCGCTAGGCGAAATCTCTTCATCCCCAGTCCGAATGCTCATTAAACAACAGCCAGAATCAGGCATTTGAGATAATTCGATTCCGGTGCGTCGAGCGAAACCGGATGATCGGGTGGTTGTCCGCGCTGCTCGATCAATTTGATTTCTCGTCTGGCATCAAAACTGGCACCATGAACGATGGCCGCGAATTCAGCCACGTTCAGATGGTGAGAGCACGAGCAAGTGACGAGCACGCCGCCCGGGCGAATCATGCGCAAAGCCATACGATTGATTTCGTTGTAACCGCGCATGGCGCCCTCCCGACTCGAGCGCTTCTTAGTGAAAGCAGGCGGATCGAGAATCACCATGTCGGTGCGAAATCCGTCGCTGTCGAGCTGACGCAGATAGTCGAAGACATTTTCGCTGACGACTGTGTGCCTGGAGTCGAGCCTATTCAAATCCCATTGTCGCGAGTTCAGTTCGTTGAATTGCTCGCTGATTTCGACATCGATCACAGATGCAGCTTTTTGTTTAGCCGCCCGTAAGCCGAATAGCCCAGTGTAGGAAAAGCAATTCAAAACCTCGCGCCCATGGGCTTCCTGGGCCGCTGCTTTTTGATTGTCTAACTGGTCGAGAAAAAGTCCTGTCTTGGCACCAGTTTGCAAATCGACGAGCAAAACCGCTCCTTCGTCTTCGAGTTGCAGCACCTCCGGTGGTGGCGCGCCCCAGATCACTCCGACTTGCTGATCGAGTCCTTCTAATTCTCGCACTCGAGAGTCTGAACGTTCAAATATACCTTCAGCCGCTGTCACTTCTGCCACCGCTTCAACGATGTCCTGCCGCCACGGTTCCAATCCTAGAGCAAGAAATTGCATTACCACGAACTTTCCGTAGACATCGGCGACCAAACCGGGTATGCCATCAGCCTCTCCGTGAATCAATCTGTACGCTTGAGGGAAAGATGGTCGCGCGGAATAGCGAGCGCGTCGATACTGATAAGCC
>CAJCHQ010000911.1 GCA_903970295.1 Bryobacterales bacterium | reverse complement strand
TTAGCCCTGAGCATTGGTGGCAATCTCACCCATGAAGGCATGGTCGACAAGGAAACCGACCAGCGCATCAGACTGGCGATGACCCTGGGTACACCGTTTCACGGCTCGCCACTGTTCAATGAAGACTGGATTCAATACAGCGTATACAAGAATTTTGCCATGCCCTGGACGCGTATCGATCATAGTTTGGCCTTCCGCGTCTACTTTCACCACAATCCCAATCTCCTCAATGACTTCAATTGGGATGATCTCGACGCTTCCATTCCCGACACCGGTCACTTCAAATCCTGGCTGCCGTTTGGTCCACACGGTAATTTGATCGCTAAGGATGAACAGAACAATCGCCTATTGGCACTCAACAATGACAACACTTTCGATAAAAAGAAGTTGATCGCCTATAGCTCTTATCTCGTCAATCCTTACATGGAAAGCGAAACAAAGCGCTTCCTCACCAGCGCTATTTTTGCTCCGATAGTGCTTGTGACCATGAAACTTCCTGCACATTTCGCCCGAGAACACGCAGTGCTGAAATTGCTAAATTCAGAAATCGGCAGCGTCGTCAGCTCGAAAGAAGCCATCGCAACCGCCGGTACACGCTTTCCATATCAACTTAATGATGGCATCGCGCCCGTGTCGAGTGCTCTGTTTTTGCCAGATAACGTTTTCAAAACCCAGGCGATTGCTAAAGAAAAAGACCTGGCCACAATCAAAGCTGCTGCCGATGTGCGCATCGCGCGTGTATTCCGCAATGCAGACCATCTTACTTTCATCGACGGTTATCGACCAATGCACAAAAAGAGTCTCTTACAAGATGAACTCAGTCCTGAGGCTGGCTCGCGAAATATTTTCGATTGGATGTTGAGCGACATCTTGCAGACGCGAGAACCTGCCGATCTCGCAGCTAAAGCAACCAAACCGGAAAATTGAGTCGTTTTTAATTCTGCTGAGAAAGTCCCTTGCCTAGCCAGGCTGGACCAGCATAGCGGTGCCTCTCTTTCAAGAAATACCAGGCAGCCAGAACAAGAATGACTGCCACCATTGTTTTGCCGGCCATCATGTCGTTGGCGATTGCAATAATCGAACAGATGAATATTGTCCAGACGATTGCCACCAAGTTGATTCCATGGCTGAATTGGCCAAGATGCCATGGACCTTTTACCAGTGGTGTTACATAATGACCGCGCCAGGAGAGGAAAACCGGAGTTGTGTATGCGGAATAAAATGCAATCGTACTGATAGAAGTAACGATATCGTAGGCCCGAGCTTCGAAGAAAATCGGCAAAAGAGATACGAAGGCGCAAATCACTGTAAACCAGATGGCAGTTGACGGCGTGTGATGTCCGGGAGATACCTGCTTCAACCTGTCGGAGTAAGGCATGCCACCATCTCTGGCGAAAGCGTAAATCACTCGCGAGCAGCTGGTCACAGCCCCCAATCCGCAAAACCACATAGCCATTGAAGCCAGAACAGAAACTAGAGTGCCAGCCCTGGCACCTAGCGATTGCACAAGAATAGCCACGACAGCAGGCACGCTGTTACCACTACTATCGGTGGCATGCAGGACTTGATTAACGTCTTTGATCGATAAGGTAAGGGCTAAGAGCATGATAAAACCAGCAATACTGGAAACGACGACGGCAATCACCATCCCCCACGGCGCAGTCGTGCGCGCGTCGACCGTCTCTTCCGATACGCTGGCAGAGGCGTCATAACCAGACAAAGTCCATTGCGCTTGCAGCAAGCCAAGAACAAAGGCCCACCAATAAGGCAGGTGGTCGTCGCCTGTATGCACGGCTTGAAGCAGATACGAAACCGGCTGCTTCGGGGCAAAACATAGAAGCGCACCACTTATGGTGGCAATGCCGACGATATGCACGGTCACACTGAAGTCGTTCAACCAGGAAACGAGTTTGATTCCGTATACATTGATCAATCCGTGCGAAAGAAGAAGCAGTATGTAGAGACCGATCAGATTAAAAGTGGTGGAAGGAAAACCGAGCATCGGCATGAGAAATTTTGCACAACCAAAATCGATCCCAGCCAAGGCAGTTATGTAAGCGACGATCACAAACCAGGCCGTAAACCAGCCCCATGATTTGCCCCCCAGCTCGCACGACCAGTGATACATGGCGCCAGATGTAGGCAATGAAGAGGCTAATTCGGCCATGCTCAAAACGACGAACATAGTGAAAAAGGTGACAATCGGCCAGCCGAACGTCATCTCGGCCGGCCCGCCCATGCGCAGACCGAAGTCATACAGTGTGATTGCGCCAGTTAAAATCGAAACTACCGAAAAACCGATGGCAAAATTGGAAAAACCGCCCATGGTGCGAAACAGTTCCTGGGCGTAACCAAGCTTGCCTAACTCGGTATCCATATTGCTGGTTTCTTGCACAAATTACTCGCGGTTCACAAAAGCGGCACTCTACTTGACGAGCGGCAATGTCCGCAGCTAGTATACGGAGACTGACCATTTTTGGCAGCACCCGGATAAATCAAATGAACGTCGAACTGACAGCTCAATCTTATACGTCTGCCCACCGTGCAGACCGTGAAGCCTTGAGCATCAGTTTTTTCAATAATAACGACGGCAACGATAATAATCCGGGCTTGCGGTCGGAACGGCAGCGCATCTAGAAACAGAAGCACTCAAGTTACACCGACCGCAAGCCCTCGAGGCAGCGGTCTTTTTTTTGGAGAACAATATGAGTCCT
>CAJCHQ010000910.1 GCA_903970295.1 Bryobacterales bacterium | reverse complement strand
TATCCCTCTGTCGGCGGCAGTGGCGTGATTGCGACGACGCTCGGTAGAGAGCTCGTTAAACGCGGACACGAAGTGCATTTTATTAGCTACGAACGTCCTTTTCGTCTGCCTGAAAACT
This sequence comes from Bryobacterales bacterium, assembly GCA_903970295.1. Next base: position 4,548 of record CAJCHQ010000910.1, on the reverse strand, counting down.
CACCGCGAACATATTTTCACCAGGTCACGATCAACGACTACCGACTATTTAAATATCCGGATTACACCCTGCCGCTTTCCGTCAAAATGGCTGAGGTAAGCTGTAAATACAAGCTCGACATACTACATGTACATTATGCGGTCCCGCACGCAACAGCAGCAGTTCTTGCTTTAAGCATGCTGAAGCCAGAAGAGCGCCCCCGTCTGATCACGACTCTGCACGGAACAGACACGACATTGCTTGGTCACGATCCAGGTTACGCACCGGCAATTCACCATGCCCTGGTTCAATCAGACGCAGTTACTAGCGTCTCTGAATTTTTGAAGGAAGAAAGCCGACGTCTTCTCGGTTTCGAAGGTCACATGGAAGTCATTTACAACTTCTTCGAACCAGCCACACCAACGCGTTCTCGTGAAGAAGTGCGGCGAGAACTGGGTATCGGTGATGAGCTAATGATTTTGCACTCCTCGAACCTGCGCCCGACAAAACGAATCGATCTCTTGCTCGAATCACTTGCCCGAATTCGCCCGCGTGAATCGTTTAAGTTAGTCATTTTAGCCGGTGGCAGTTTTGCTCCTTTTCATTGCGTAGTCAGACGACTTGGCCTCGAAGACCGAATCATCGTGCGCGAGAACATTCTAGAGATCGAAGATTATCTCCAAGCCGCCGATCTCGGCTTGATCACGTCGGAAAGTGAAAGCTTTTGTTTGAGCATTTTGGAGGCAATGTCTTTTAGCTGCCCTAGCGTTGCCACACGGGTCGGCGGCATTCCAGAAGTGGTGGAAGATGGCGTCACCGGAATGCTTGTGCCCTTTGGGGATGCCGATCAAATTGCTCGTGCAGTCGAGAGAATGATTCAAGAACCCGCACTGCGAGAAAAACTCGGCCGTGCGGCCCGGGTCCAAGCGCAACAACGGTTTTCAGCTCAGGCAATTATTCCGCGTTACGAAAAACTTTATCGCGACCAGCTCATACGAGCCAGCAGCAGCAGTGATAGGGGATCAGGCGTATTAAAGACTATTTGTTCATAAGGGCTTGAATGTGTTCTGGTTCTTCGCCCAACCATTCAGGATGCGTGGCGGTGCTATCAAATATCGAGCTAGTTTTGAATGGCTCAAATGCGCCTTTTGATGCTGCTTGCTTAGTCTTAGCCAGCAGCGCTTGAAGAGTAGCCTCACTCATAGGCTCGAATGTACGCACCGCTTCGAATGCCTGCTCCAGAATCTCCATGCTGTCGATCCCGGCGATCACTACCGAAGTCGGAAGATTGAGAGCGTAATGCAAGCACTCGATCGGCGTCACAGTGTTCGATCTCAATAGTACGCCGTTGGCCATACTCTTCATGCCGAGAACACCGATCTTTTCTTTGACCAACTCCGGAACTACTAGCTGGGCAAAACTTCGGTAATGAGCGTCCATAACGTTAAGAGGCATTTGTACTGTATCGAATTTGAAGCCCATCTTGCGCGCAACATTTAGAGTGTGCAAGTGGATCTGCGGATCTTTGTGCCCCGTGAACCCAATGAAGCGAATTTTGCCGGCCGCTTTCGCATCTAGCAAAGCGCCGTTTGCGCCCTCGGCATCGAAGATGCGATGAGGATCTTCGAATCTCACGACCTCGTGATGTTGAACTATGTCTATGTGATCGACACCAAATCGTTTGAGAGATTCGTCAAGCTGTTTTTTGGCTTCCTTCTTAGTGCGTCCATCGATTTTGGTCATGAGCAAAACTTTGTCGCGGTAACCATCACGCAACGCCTTTCCCATGCGCTTTTCACTCTCACCTTCATTATAATCCCATGAATTATCCATGAAGTTGATACCACGATCGATGGCAGTGCGAACGATTTGAATACCTAACTTTTCGTCGACTTTCTTAAGTGCTATATGCCAACCACCAACGCCGATAGCCGAGACTTGCTCTCCCGTACTGCCCAGCTCGCGATAGATCATTTCGCCTTTTTTGGTGAATTCAGTCATTGAGTATCTCCATTATGGATGCAAGTGTACCATCCTCGTCAACCAAGCATCAGCAGCCTGCCGCAATATCGGCAAGGACTTGCTGATATTAATTCAACCGGTCAGACATTTGCGGGCTGAAAAAGTTCCACCTATTTGTGCACAGTCAGCGAGGCACGCGCAGGTCTGGAATGCCTAAAATCTCTTCTGAGTCGGCGAAGTTGAATTTTCCAAAGGATCTTTTTCAGGCTGCTCCAGGGCTTGACGCACTTCCGATAACTTCCCCCTAACTGACGACGAATCGGATTTCAACTTCAGCGCTGCAGAATATTCAACTACCGAGAGAATCAAATGATCTCTTTCTCGCGCTTGATCTCCCAATTGCTCGCGATCATTGAAACTATTAGGATCCTTGCCTATCGTTTTGACTAATTCGTCTATGAATTTCGAACAAAAACTTGGTACTCAAGAATGAAAATTCGGATGCGTTCTCACTTGTGCACTACGGGTGATGGCACCGATAAGAGCTCGCACTTGTTTCAATTCTGCCTCCAGCTCCTGCATGCTCTGGTATCGATGGGCAGGCTCTTTCTGCAAAGCACGAAAGAGAATCGGCTCGATTATATCCGGCAGCTCTAGATTCGGACGAATTTCCGAAGGGCGGAGAGGCATCTCATACATTTGCTTATAGAAAATTTGGGCTGAATGCGTTGCCACAAAAACTGGCTGCCCGACTATTGCCTCATACATCACACAACCCAATGAATAAACGTCTGAGCGTTGATCCATGGGATCGCCGCAACACTGCTCTGGACTCATAAACAGCGGGCTACCTAAAATGTCTCCGGACTGAGTCAGATTGGTGTCGGTTTCGGACAGCAACTTAGCAATACCAAAATCCACGATTTTCGGAAAGTCGGCATCGTGGTCAGACACTAGAACAATGTTGCTTGGTTTAATGTCCCGATGAATGACGCCTTTCTTGTGCGAATGGGCAAGCGCGCCAGCGCATTGCGAACTGACATTCAGGAATCTCTGTAAATTGAGCGGTCCATCCTGGTTCAGAACTTTTTCGAGCGTGGGTCCATTCAACCACTCCATCACCAAGAAAGGCACAGCCCGACTGGTGATGCCAAAATCGTGGACGACGACAATGTTTGGATGATGCAACGTCGTCGTCGCCCGCGCCTCTTGCTCGAAGCGGCGAAGGTGATTTTTGCTGGTGGCAAGTTGTGGATGCAAAACCTTTATCGCGAGATTGGCACCAGTCATCCGATGCCTTCCTTTATAGATGACACCCATGCCGCCGGTGCTGATCTCCTCGATGATTTCGTACCGCTCGGGCAAATCCATGAACTGAGCGATTGATTCATCCGGAGTACTGATGAACAGCGAGGGCGGTTGGTTGGCTAGAGCTTTCGTAAAGTCTGAAGTCGTGTACGCAGGCGTCGAAAATTCCGAGGTGCCGACGGCCGAATCCGGAGCAATCGTTGGATTCGAAGAAGAGGCCGTGAAATTGATCGTGTTGGGAATACTTTCCGTTCTACGAGTTGCCGGGCCCGCTGTTAGTGGAGTCGGCGGAATGGTTGTCGATAAAGCCGCTGGCACAGCACGAAAATGAGGATAAGAAGAAGCCGATGGGGGTCCTGAATATTTACTTCGATTGTCCCGCCACTTATTGCGCGGCATAGACTTCTGACCTGCCACAGCTGAATCATCATCTAGATCATCTTCAGAATCGCTTTCAAAATCCTCTTCGACATCGCTCATTGATTGATTGCGCCTGAACCTATGCAGCCGAACTATGAAAGCGAGCGCGCAGACTCCGACAATGATGCCTGCGATGACACACAATCTGAAGCCATTGGGTAAGGACAGGGCACCATCTAGCAATCGTGCGATATCCATTCTTATGTTGCCTTAAAACTCGCCAAAGTCATGACAATTCTCTTTTTAGTAAATCGGGTGCGAACAGTGCGCTGAAATAGACACCAGGAACAGGCTACATGGGAATTGTTGCAGAGATGTGGCATAAGGTCTTGGCTGTGGCTGGGAAGCTCTTATCAACAGCGGCGAACCTACGTACACACTTTCGCGCATACACTGACGAGTATCCGGGGAAATTATTATCAATAGGCAGTCACAATGAAGTTAGGCATACAGGTCCATCCAGTGACATGACCCTGACTTCACAAGCATTGCACAACTTCTCCACTATTGCTCTTTAGATTCGAATGTGGAATCGCTGATGGCGTGATTCTGACTGAGCGCGATAGCGTGCTTCGGTCCGCGCCACGCTTACCTCTTCCTCAGAAATAATGAGCAACAACATTTATGATTGGAAAGTCATTCGCACTGGCAGTTTTGACGTACGGAATTTTCTTTACGCCCGCTATCGCTCAAAACGTTTCGGTAGGCGGCACCTTAAATGGAGTCAGCGCTGGCATTTCAGTCGGAACATCAGGAATTAGCGGGGGTATCGCAGCTGGAGGCAGCAGCATAGCAGTTGGCGCGAACATACCAACTAACATGAGCGCACTTTTGGGTACGAGCGCAACCGCTGGAATATCAGCCACTGCCACTCCTGGC
>CAJCHQ010000909.1 GCA_903970295.1 Bryobacterales bacterium | reverse complement strand
CGCCTGGGCCTGTCCACCAAAATTGGATAAAAGCGTGACCGCAGCCAAAAGTGCTGTCGGCAGTTTTTTCAGGGGCGTCGGCCCGCGCCAGCTTGAACTAGGCGCTTTAGGAGTATTCAAGGAAGTTGATTTGTCGACGGGGATCATTAATTATGCGGCGTTGCAAAGGGGAGGACGTTGCTCTCGCCGTCATCTGTTTTTCGTACGAGGGCGCGCAACACCAATTCTAACGATGTTCACGGCTAGCGTTGATGATTTTGCCCAGCAGATTGTCGGAAGTCAAGGGGTTTAGAAAAGTGTATTCCAGCCAACAAAATTGTGGGGAGGATTACGCGCCATATTGACAATTGGCCCAAAAAACATTAAAAATTAGTCACTTCGCTTGGAGGATGCCTGGTCACACCCCGTAACCAGGTCTAGAGATTCGTTTGGAGCAAAGTTGGTAGACTGAAGTCAATAAGCACCCACACCTCAACTAGTTTTGGCGTTTTTAACTTACTAAGTTTGATTGAAGAGGCAGTGCTGATGACAGTCTTTATCCCCAGGAGGGATCACAGTGAGACACGTGCCTTCTTTATTGGCGATCTTGGCGGTCGTATTAGCTAGCGGTAGTTTCGCCGTTGTCGCTCATGCACAATCTTCCAGTCTGCCCCCGACTAACATGGGCAAATACGTTCATCAGCCAGGCGACAATCAGTATCAGCCTGCTGCTCAAATGGACAGGCATCGTCCTGCTCCCGTCTTTGTGCCGCAGCAACAGCAGCAAGCGCCCATCCAGGTCGGTTATGTGCCCGCTCCTCACATAGACAGACCAGATCCCACATTAGAGTCGATTGCTGCAGACGAACCGGTTGTCCGCTCCGGTTTCCCGCCATTGCCCGATCGGGCAGATTTGCCGGTGGCCAGTGGTTGGGGCAGCACTGCCGGTGGTGGTTGGGGTGCTAGTGGTGCTGGGGGTGGTGGCGGAGCCGCTGCCGGTGGACCGCCGCAGCCGTCGAGCGTGCACCAGCATTATCAACACTACGAGGCCGGAGCTTTTGCGCCGCCCAAGCAATCTACGCCGAACGGACATCAAGGTTACGACCATCAGGCGCCGCCGTCAGCCCAGGGCGGACCGACGCATGGTGGCTACAACCATGCCAACTCAGACTTCTATTCATCGAGTGGCGGCGGTGGCGGCAGCCCCGCTCAACAAGCTCTCAATGCCATGGGCAAAGAACCCAAGTTGAACGGACGCGCTGATGCGGGCATCGTGCCGGAAGCGCCCACGCCTGTCGCTGTCAAACAAGCGACGACGCAAGATCTGTCTTTGCCTGATGATGAATTCAGTTCGAAAAATAACCAGAACAAGCAACCTTCGGCTCTTGGTCGGACTGCCAAACAATTGGGCAGAAGTCTATTACAGCCTGTCAATCAGGTAGGCGGCATGACTGGCGGTATGACATCCAAGTTCATGCATTTTTAGAATCGATAATTCGAGCGTTGTTGGGGAAAAGGAGCACGATATGAGCATTTTGAGACTACTGGGTTATGCACTCTCTCTGGGGATAGTGAGTGTTGTGGCAATAGTTCCAAGCTTCGCCCAGACCAAAGTTGATCCCAGATCGCTTGAAAAGGCGAAATTCTACGAGGCACCCAGGCAAATGCAGATCATTGATGATCGACCGATCGTCAGAGATTTTCGCGAAGCGCCGGCAGCTGCTCCTGCTCCGATTGAAATTCCTCCGGGCCCAGCTTCGAATGGACCAGGCGGCAATGGCGCCGGCGCCCTGGGCGGCGGTGCACCCAGCCTGCCACCCGGCGGTCTGCAAATGGGTAGCGGCAGCGGGCCGTCCTACCGCGGACCAGGCGGAATGGCTCTGCCCAGGTCGGGTTTCGGTGGACCAAGTAATATTCCCGCCCGTGGTTTCAGCCGGGCCGGTGCACTGCCAAGCACTACTCAACACACGACGGGCACTCTCATGCCCAAGGGTGCACCGAGTGGTGGCCAGTCCGCACCGGTCGGACGCTCGGTCGGTAACACACCGAGAGGTCCTGCTGTAGCTAGTTACGGTGGCTACGGTCAAGGGAGCGGCTCGGGAACAGGAGACTCATCCCGAACTGAGTCGAACGTCAGAGGTTCATTACTCAGACATTAAACAACAGGAAGACCAGGCTTCGATGCGGCAAATTGCTCTCACACTAATTTCATTCATATTCATCGCCGGCTGCGCTCAAAATGGGTCAGCCGGCGGTGGTGTGGATTCACGCACCGAAGTTCCGGCCGGCGCCAGTATCTTGAACACGCTCAGACCAAAAGTGGATGGCGCGGCCATGGCTGCCAATCCACCCGTGGCTGGAGCTGCCGCGGCGGCCAAGGGACCGTTGCAAGGCAGTGCCGCGAAAGATGCCGTACTCAGTCAGGTCTCGGGACTTGGCCGGCTGTTGCCTAAAGTCTCCACCGACCCAATCGCTCCACCGGCAGAGGACATAGCGACTGAGTCCGGGCCGATTGTCACACCGGCTAATGAACAGCCGAAAATGACGCCGAATTTCGCCTCCGCGATCGGAGACGCCGCCGCCAACGCCATGCAGCAAGTTGCGACTTACGGCTCCACCTATGGCTCTCCGGTGCCGGCCCCACCCGCCGGCGCTCTGGGCAGCGCCCTCGTACCGCCACCACCAGCAGTGACGCTTTCGACTCAGGCTCAAACTGCTTATGCGCCCGGTCAGCCTGATCCAAACGCCAACCCTTACGCGAATCCATACGCCAATCCGTATGCTAATCCCTATCTCAATCCTTATGGCATTCCCTATCCAACTCAGATGATGCCGCAACAACAGCCGCCACAAGCGCCGTCTTACGAGCGTCCCCCCGGCAGCCCTTTTGCCACTGGGCGTAGTTCGCGCAACGCGGCCGCCGCTGATGACGCCGATGACAGCGGCGATCGCAGCAAAAAACCGTTCGTGCCCATCACACCCAATGGTATGGAGGCTCGCTCTTCCTACAAACAGAGAGATGACCTCAGAGTGCTCTGGAAAGGACTTCTGGCCAATTCGAAAGAAGCAAAAGCGATTGTCAGAGATGACAAAATTGCCGACTCTCTGAACAAAATTGATGTCGGTTTGCCGGCCGAAGCGACCAAAGGCAGTTTCAGTGTCACTCAACGCCAGGTTGACGCCATTTTCAAATCCAGCGCTGTCGACAAGCGCATCGCACCAGCAGTGCGTAAGTTAGAGATGGACCTGGTGCAGGGATATTATCGTTATCTCTACTCCTACAATAAATTTTCGCTGGCCCAGCAGACTGTAGCTGCTCGCAAACAAGAAGCGGATGTCGCTCAAACTAACTCCGAAGCGCAGCGCGCCGCTGCCGATCAGGCTGAAGCGCAGACCGACCAGGAATCAGCCAAAGATGATATGCGTGCTGCCCAGGCAGAATTAGCGCAATTGGTGGGACCGACCGCCGCCAGCTCGATCATCCGTCGTGTTTCGGGTGTGACGCCGGCGCTCGACTCCTTGACCCAGACCGCAGAGCAGCCGAACGAGGCGAGTAAAGGTGGCCTGGGGGTTAAAAATCCACTCTCATTGTTCGCTCATCATAAGAAGGAAAAAGCTCAGGGAGACGAAACCGCGCCGAACTCAGAAAATGCTTCTGATCAAAGTGCTGCCAAGTCCGACAAATCAGATAAGGCCGACAAAGCTGATGCGACTAAGGTCGCTAAAGCCGACAAGAAAGACAAAAAAAAGGTCAAAGCCGACAAACACGGCAAAGACAAAGATGACCTCAGTCCAGCCCCAGATGCGGTAGTGAGCAAAGATGCTCCTGCCGAGGGGGCCAAAGAAGCCGGCGACGTCAGCTTTCAATTGAAAGAAGTGAATGTGACGCCGCGCAAATCGATTCTCACCGTCGCGATTCACAATGCCGGTTCGAACAGCTTCAGTTTCAGCCCGGATGTGATCTCGATTTCCGACGGCAATCACAAGCTGTCTGATGCGGCTGTGCGTGCCGATTTCGACCAGACCCTCGTCCAACCTAACCAGGAGGTAAAAGGCACAATTACTATTTTTGGCAGACCGTGGAATGACAGACTAGCGGTCGTTTTGTCGGATGGTGGAAAGAACATCCAGATGAGACGTTGAGAGATCGTCGCAGCACTATTGAAGTAGCAGCACTCCAAATTGCAGGTAGTCGGAATGAAATTGATTAGAGCGAAGAATGGCAAGAAAAATCGGCTCGCGCTTTGGCTGACTCTTGTTATTTGCACTTTTTGTGCATGCAGCGTTGTGAGCCTGTCGCCGGCTTTCGCCGATGATGTGCCATTGCCCGACACGAATAACGATGACGGTAATGATGCCACTGATTCGAATCCGGGCACTGCCTGGGATATTCGTCAGAATTATTTCAAGAGATTTCCCTACGCTCAAGATGCTTATAACAACGATGTTCTAGAGCCTGTCGATGACGGCAACACGACTCCTGACGGCATTCACCCGGTCGACCGCATGCAACGTTCGGCGCCAGGTGTGCCCAACTTCGTCATGGCATACAATTTCGTTGTCAACTATGGCTATTACTATCAGTGGCCATGTCCGGCTCTAGATACGCCGGCTACGATGCGTGACAATGAACTCTTCGACAATCAATTGACGACTTTTGGCATGCCGGTCTCAGACACCCAATTTCAGATCATCGACCGGGAAAACAAGCAAAGATTTCTGGAGTTGATGTTCGATCCCGAGCGGATCATGTGGACGTTGCAAAATATGGGGGTTGGTTCTTCTGCTGCCAACTCGGCTGCCGGTGTCGCAGAATCTTCCTTCGATACTGCTGTCAATCGCATTACCCAGGCTGATGGAGCCGGCGCGGGTGGAGATTCAGGGGCTGGCATCTTTGGTGGCGGTGGTGGTGCCGGCGGCCTCGGCGCGCTGATCAATATTGCTAACGAAAATTCCGGTGTGTATACCGCCTCGGACAATCCTGACAAATCGATCCCGCAAGCGGTTTGGATGGTTCAGCAGATGTACAAATTCGTTTTTGTACCGATGGCCATTCTATTTCTTTTGCCCGGCGCAGTCGCCACTCAAGTCAAAGGTCAGGTCGCTTTTGCTTTCAAGATCAATCAGGATGACAATTCGTCACCCTTCGAAGGCATTCTGCGGGCGATGATCGCTGTGTTCCTCATTCCCGCGACACAGTTGATTGTCAGCTATGCCATCGACGTCGGTAATTCGATGTCCTACAGCGTCGGCGACTTTGTCCAATCCGAAGTGATTGAAGAATGGTCGCACAAGCTGACATACAACAATGCTCCAGCCAACGTCAACAACGCCATCTTGCCATTAAATGCCAACACCAACGGCACTGGCACCAATGGCTCCGCTGCCACCACCAATGGCGGCTTCCTCTCCGGAGCCCTGGGCCAAGCCGCAGGTGGGCTGGGCATCAGCCAGTCGACCATGAGTCAGGCGATGGGCGTGATCGGTCAGTTACCAGGTCTGGGCGCCTTGTTTGGCGACCTGGAAGGCTTCCTCGGCAACGTTTTCGGTGCCGGAGGCGGTGGTCTGGGCGATCAGCAGGAAGAAACGACGGCAATCAACGAACAAGAGTTGTGGTTGAGCCAAATTCTGCAGTTGATCTTCAACGTCGCCAACTATCTCTTCTCTCTGGCAGTCGTGGTTTTGACTGCCTTCCAGCTGGTCTTTATGTGCTACCTCTACTTGCTCGGTCCCCTGGCCGCAGCATTGTTCGCGTGGCCTAAGACCTCCCAAAATCTTTTCCGAGACATCTGGGGAAATTGGGTTAATGCTGTCATTGTCGTTTCTTTATGGCGCTTCTATTGGATGGTGATCCTGGCGATCATGACCCAACGCATTCTTTATATGCTGGACAACAACACGCCTCTCAATTTGCAATGGGAAGTGGCTGTCTACACCTGTTTCATGGGGTTGATGCTTTACGTGCCTTTCAATCCCTGGAGTTTCGATCCTTCGGTCGCCTTCGATATCATGGCGTCTGGTCAAGCGATCATGCAACAAGCTGGTGGTGCTATGGGCAGTGCCTTGCAGGCTGCTGGAGTGCCTCAATCGACGATCAATCAGATGGCTGCGCCTTTCAACGCAGTCTACGGCCAGAACAGTCCGATGAATCAATTCATCAATGCCAACCAGACTGCCACTGCCTATGCCTCGGGTAATTATACGCAGAATTACCAGGCGGGCTTGCAACCCAGCGGTGGTTCGCCCACTGGAGCCCAGGGCCAGACACAAGGTCAAACCTCGCCATCGGTGCAACTGCCACCACAGACTGCCCCTCAGCAGCAA
>CAJCHQ010000908.1 GCA_903970295.1 Bryobacterales bacterium | reverse complement strand
TGGTGGCGGCGGTGGTGACGGCGGCGGTTAAAAGGTCGGCTGGCTAGCTTCTCGTTTTTTTGTACTGCTTACTAGTTATGGTGGCGCCTGAGGTGGGCGATTAAGATTGCCAATTTTTTGCCGATAAAGTTCATGAAATTCTCGATGTCGGAGGGCTTCAAGAATACAACGTAGGTGCTGATCACTCCCCATTCGAGTAAATCAAGATTGATGCACCAATCGATGCCAGCATGAAGAATCGTCGCAGACAGGAGAATCCATTTAGTCAGCGGTTGTATCCAGACCAGGCTCCACATGCAACTTTCGACAATTAGAGTGTAATAAGTGGCGATCTTGTAGAAAAGCATGTTGTCCAAAAAGCCAGGAATTTGATGCCGTGTCGTCGAGTGAACGGCGAAGTAAACTGCCGTGCCCTGACGCCATGGCTCGCCCAAGAGCTTGGCCCAGAAGGCTTTCCAATAAATGCAGGACACTTGAATTTGAATCAGCCGCTGAGCCCACGGGGCATACAGTAGAGGTGCCGCGCAGTTACCTCTTCGCTGACGCAACCAACGATCAATTGAATACATGGCTCCAGCCGGTGAGAGTAAAAGACCAAAACCTACGATCCGCAGCACGCTGTCTACTTGATGAAACATAAAAGGGTTGCGGAAATTGATTGACAAAGTCAAAATCCAGAGCAGAAATATGCTTACTCGTGTCCAGAAGCCGACAATGACCAGGATTGAGAAGGCCAGGAAAAGCCATAAAAAAATCAGCGTTTGATCGTCTGTAAGATTGAAATACAGCATTAAACTTGGCCGGGGGCCGAGCAACCCGACAGTTTCAATCGGCAGTACACCGCGGGGTCCAAACCAAGTCAGGAAATCCGGAGCATAAAGTAACCCATTAATGAACGACAAAATGCCATAAAGAATGCGCAGAGCACAAACCGGGCTGGGTGAAACTGGAGCAAACCAAAATGAGTCCAAGGTTTTCAGAAGGCGCGCAAAGATCAAAGCAAGTCACCGGGTTCGACATCATATGAGAAGAACTGATGGTCTTTGGGTAGCTGCTCCGAGGGCTTGCCTGTTCCTGCCACAGGCAGTGGAATCAAGCTCACTCTGCTAATGAATTCAACGCGTATTGGGTGTTTGTTTTGAGAATTGTTTTGTCTGGCAACGTATCGAGCAAGAGCAGTTCTGATTTGATGGTAAATCGGTACCTTCTCCCAAAAAAAATATTGTTGAATGTAGCGATCGAATGAGTGCGGTGAATCCCAAGGTGTTAATTTCTGACGCGGAAAGACCCAGTCAATTCCAGTCCCATCATCAAAACTGATGCGGAAGAAAATAGAAAAGTTCTTGAGCGGAGGCGTGGGCGCATAGAGCTTGAATTCTCTATAGATGCCAAAAAAACGAAATGGCTCAGCGACCGGTTTCAAGAATTGAACTTTAGGGTCGAAATAGGGGTTCGTCGGCCAGGCCATCAACCAAAAACCATAGACAATGAAAGCAATGAAGACCGATAAAAGCGGTTTTCGAGTTTTTTCCCAGGCTTGTTTATAAGTGGCAACGAGGGACTTTTTCTCGGAATTCATGATTTAAATAAAGACGTGTTTGCAACTGATGTTCATGTTAGCACCAGCCGTTCTGTGTGATAGCCGCCCCCATCAGGTGATATGCGGACAACTTAAGGTACGACTGCACCCTCAGCGTGTGCATTGATAACTTAAGGTTGCAAGGTGCCGCAGGTTGCTAGATTTACTAGCTTATTTTATTTAGAAGTCTGGTCGGAAGAAAATCCACTTGCAGACACTCGATTCTGCCTAACCCCGGAGAGCCTGACTCCCTTTGCTCGGTCTCATTCCGTAATACAGATTGCTAGTAGCCAAGCGGGGTTGCTAAGGTGCGGATACCCTTCATTTACCGACACAAGCTATTGGGAGCAATACAAGAACCAGAAAAATCAACAACCTCTGCTCAATTAGGTTGAATCTCAGGCAACAGGTTGTCTTTTTGGTTGACGGTTTATTGAAGGGTGAAATGGATGATTCTCTTTCATTTGCCAGACAGTCCTTATCTGCCGGTCTGGCGCTACTCAGGAGTTAGAAATGCGCATAGTAGGTACACTGAATCCACGGCGTTCAACGATCGCAATGGCCGCGGCCGCTTTGTTGATGTTCAGCCCACCAGCATTTTGCGGAGAGTCTGATCGTGCTCCCGGCGAAGTCATTGACTGTGTGAAGGGGGCGGCTTGTTCGATGGTCTTCGAACAAGATCCTGGCAATCCCGACAAGCTGAGCGTGGGCTTCTCCTATGTAATCGATCGCCACGCAAAGCCAACTGTCATCAAGGTGACAGCTGGAGAAGAAATAGACTTTATCACTTACGCTAAACTCCCATGGGAGATCGTCCGCACACGAGGCATTGACGTTGTCAGCCGCGAGCACGAGCCTGAGCTGACATATTATGCTCAGCCTGGAGACAGTTTCGTGATCTTAACCCCCGACGATGAAAACAGGCCGTGGGTATTCGAAGTCCAGATAGTCGCCACCCCTGTGGATCAAAGTCGCAAACACTAACACTCAGCGATCCAGCAACACAGACTGGCAAGAACGAATTCTTGCCAGTCGCCCCGTAACGGTGACTTTTTTTGTTGGTTGTATTTTTGCTGTTTAAAAACATTTTCGGTATTCTCCACTTCTGCTACTCTGCGCTGAGTTTGCGGCTCATACCCATAGCCACAACCGCACGCAATGCTCGGGAAGGTCTTGGTAATGTCTGTAAGACAAACTCAGTTGGTGGCAAAATGACAAAAAGGGGCGTTTCACAAAATGCGGTAATCAATTGGTAATGTTAAACCGCTACGGTAATGTCAGTTCTACCTAATGTTTTTTTTGGAGGAGATAACGAGACTTCCTTTCAGCTTTATTTGAGAAGCTCATTTTCAATGCCGCTATTCCAACAAGCGGCTGTTTGACTAATCGAATTACTAAGTCTATTTTTTTTAGCACCGGAGATGATTTTCCTGGGATGACCTCTTGTTCTGAGGTCTCACCAGCGTCGCTATGCGGAGAAGTATCGCGTGAACGCGACCAAGTACAGGAGCGCAATTAACATGTATGTTCACAATTATGATTTCTATGTTCAGCAGGATGACCGTGCTAGCGATCTAGTCAGCGCACAGGAGAACAGCTTTGTGGTCGGTCGCAAATATGATGGGCGCAATCGTCGTACAACTTCTCTGTTGCCCAGCGAATGCTTTGCGGGAGAGATGTTACCGTCTCCAGGAAAGATGAGCACACTGCAGCAATTACTCGATATCGAAGTCCAGCGTTTGACTTGCTGCGTGAAGATTGATTCGTCCCAGAGCCAGTCGAGAGCGGGGCTGTTGATTTTGCGAGGACGCGTTCTCGCTTGCGTTTATGGCAGCAAAGTTTGCCCGGAGCAACTTTTTGGCAAGGCTGCCTATGACAGACTATTGCTTGATTTGAGCAGCAATCAAAGCTTATCTAATGGTTATCTGTTGTCGGAAGAGGTAGCACTAGCGGCGGGGTCAATGTTCCATAATCAGATTGATATTGATTACGTTGACAGCACTCAAGCGCCAAGCCTTTACTCTCTGGTCAATCGCTTCGACAAGGCCTCTGCACTCGGGGCTGTTGCTCTTTTTGACGAGAGCAAGGGAGCGGAGTGCGTGGCTTTTTTTGCGAAGGGCGAATTGCTGGGAATTCAGTCTTTTTTTGACACAACTAAATTGCGTAGCTTGAGCGACTTGCTCAAGCATCTCGAGGACAATACTGGCACCAAAGTTCTCGGTAGCATGATCAGTCACAATCAGGCTGATTTGCCGGCCCATCTGACGTTTAGCCTTTCTGGACTGAAGCCCGTGAAAGACAGTTTTGTCGGCGCCCAGGCGAGTGGTATCGAGTCACTCGGACTGATGCTTCGTCAAACGGCACAGCCACGCAGCTTACGCTCTAATAAACCGGCCAGCACATTTGTCAACGCTACGCGGGCGCCCCAAAACGTTTTCAATCAGGCGGCGGAAACATGGAAGACAGGCAGACTTAATGTTCCAGACGCGTACCACTTTGTGCGACCGAGAGCTTTGAATATGCTTTCACAATTTAGCGAGCAGAGCCTCGTTATTCGCGGCGAGGGAAATAGCGCAAGAATCTAGCGCCGCAGACATGTCGCGTTTGACACTTACCGTCGGCCATGCAAACAACATTTGCATTCGAAGTTGTTTACGTAATGTCTTGGTAATGAAATCAACCTACATTGAGTTGAATAGCACTAGCGGTCTCAGACTGCGTTCTCTAAACGCAGTTCAATCGAATTCTCGGGCTCTATCTGCTTGCTATCATTCACCCCATCTTCCAAAGGTTGAAAAAAATGGATTTTCCAATTGTATTGGCCCCAAATTCAAATTTACCGTTGTCACGACAACTGACAGCCGAGCTTCGCGAATCAGTACTCAACGGCCGACTCCGCCCCGGACAACATTTACCCTCTGCGAAAGAATTAGCAGAGTCATTAGCACTATCAAGGTCGACGGTCGTGAAGGCATATAAGCAACTCCATGGAGAGGGCATCCTGGAGACACAGGTAGGTTCGGGTACTTACGTGAGACGCAATCTCGAGCTTGCGACGGTAGCTGGTGGTCGTCTTATAAGTTCAAGACCCGACACTCCCGAGTTGAAAGTGTCAAACTTGAGCCGCGCCATTATGAATGTAGAGCTGGCGCCAGGCACATCAGGCGACATGCCGGAGCTGAATTTTGGTTGCTCGCCCGCGGATCTTCTGCCCCAAAGGCAGTGGCGCGCATTGTTCAGCCGACATTGCCGTACCCTGCAAACACCGCGAAAAGCAGCTGATCATGAGGTGTTTGGGTACCGACCTTTGCGTGAGTCCCTGGCGTCTTATTTGCGCAGATCTAAAGCTGTCAACTGCAGTGCAGATCAAGTAATTGTATTTTCTGGTTCGCAGACGGCTATGCATTACGTATCGACTCTGTTGGTCGATGAAGGCGATCTGGTAGTTGTGGAAAACCCAGGCTATGCAGGCTCGCGCAATAATCTCGAGTCGAGGCACGCGCGTATCGAGGCCATTGACGTGGATGACGATGGAATGAAGGTTTCTGAGTTGGAGAAGATTGAAGGCCCCTGCAAATTAGTTTGTGTTTCTTTGTCGCATCATGACCCTACTGGTGCCATCCTTTCGATGGAAAGAAGGAAACAGCTTCTCAGTTGGGCAGAACGAAAAAATGCTTTTATCCTCGAAGATGCATGGGATAGCGACTACCACTACTGTCCTCCGGCTTTGCCAGCATTGCAAGGTCTTGATAAAAGCGAGCGGGTCGTTTACAGCTACAGTTTTTGGAAGCTGCTTTTTCCGATTGTCACGACCGGCGTGCTTGTAATACCTGAGCACATGATCGATTTGTTCACTAAGGCAAAACTTTTGATTGAAAGGAACTTTTCGCCGATTGAACAATATGCTCTGACCGATTTCATTAATCAAGGACACCTTGAATGTCATATAAGCAGAAGCCGTTCCGTATACGAGAGTCGGCGTCAGGCATTGATATTCAGCTTAAAGCAACGATTCTTGGATTTAGTGGAGATTCCGAAATACACTGCCGGACTGCATCAACTAATTAGATTGGAATCAAACCTTGATGAGGCCCAGATCCTTGCATGTGCTGCTCGAGCTGGGCTGCCCATGGTCTCGACCAGAGCGTATTATGTGCGAAATCCAGTCGATCGCGAATTCTTGGTTCCCTTTGGCTTGCTGGAAAAAGATGCTATACCGCGGAAGATAATAGAGTTCTCTGAATTTTTGGAAGCGACCTGCCCGGCGTAAATTGTTACCGCTAGAGGGCATCCCACTCACACAATGATCTCGCAGATAGCCTTGTAATCCTTCGGTAATGCTCCGCATGCACAATAATCCCAAGCGTCGGTTTTGGCCAATTTATGGCGGAGGTTTCATTATGGCTCAGGGCAAGCAACTAAAAAAACCAGATTTAGAATCTACAGACGAAAGCAAGCAATGTTCGATTGCCTCGAATCTAGGACCAAGAAAACAAGTCTCCCCTGATATCTATATACGAGTAGCAACCGCCGATAGTGCATCGACTCCGGTCGAAATCATGCCGGCTCAGCACATCGCCGAATTAGCTGCGCAGCTGAGCTCTGAACAAGCTCTGGATAAACTTTCCGCCAACCCAGACAAATTGGTCAGGCAAGCCGTCGCTTGCAATCCGCATACTCCGCCCCAGACTCTCATCAAGCTCGCACTCGACGATAACCCTTCTGTCAGGCAATCTGCGGCGCAACATCCAGCCATACCACCAGCGGTGCTGGCCAAACTCGCACTCGACTCTCATTGGCATGTCAGTGAAGCCGCTTTGAAAACAATTGCTACCACCACTTCTCTTGCTAGCCTAGATCAGCTGGCATCGCACGAGGCGCAAGCGATCAAGGAGGCTGTGGCGAGTAATCCTCATGCCCGCACGGAAACTCTCAACCGGCTGGCTAGCGATGTCGACGGTCTGATTAGAAAATCAGTGGCGCACAATCAATCAACGCCGCTGGCAGTATTTACCCACCTCGCAACTGATCGTGATGCCCGCGTTAGATTTGCTCTGGCAGCCAATCCAGTCGCTCCCCAGTACGTGTTGACATTGCTTGCCTCAGACATTGATAAAGAGGTCAGGACACAGGTGGCGGAAAACACTGCCACCTTGCCTGCGGATCTTGCTGTTCTGGCCGGCGACAAGGTGAGTTGGGTGAGAGCAGCAGTGGCGGCGAATCCGAAAACCCCCTCGATAGCACTAAGCAAGCTGGCCGGAGACAGCTATGAATATACCAGGAGGGCTGTGGCAGCTAATCTAGCAACTCGACCTGATGCGCTCGCGGCTCTCGCTGCCGATCGAGAAATTGGTGTGCGTGCCGCTGCGGCGGGTAATCCGGGTATGGATCCGGAAACATTGACGGTTGCTGCCAACGACAATTGCCCTTACATACGGCAAGCTGTTGCCCAAAA
>CAJCHQ010000907.1 GCA_903970295.1 Bryobacterales bacterium | reverse complement strand
CGATGCCCGGATAAAGAGGTGTCGCTGTCAGCGCTTCGTACATGCGGTTGGCGACGAAAGCGGCCGAAGATGATTTCGTATTGGGCAGAAGAATGGCATAATCCAGAGCTTCGAAATGGCCTAAAGAATCGAGCGGGCGTTTCACCAGTTCGATACGCATAGCGGCTATTGATGCTGCTTGTGATGGCAGTCGATCGTAGACTTCCATGGTCGATTCTTGCCGCTTGCTCATCATCTCGAAGATAATCAGCGAAAGCGGAAAGTTATACGCCTCATATCGATAATATTCGTATTGGAGAAAATAGAGCATCGCCTCGTAGGTCTGTATCCCGGATTCGGGGCGAATGAAGGAGGCGGCAAAAGTCTGCACTTGACCTTTTGCGTCACCGAGAAAACTCAGTGCCGATCCTTGAACTGCGTCCGCTTGCTTCACTTCAATCAGTCCACAATAAAGAAAATTGTAGACGAGCGTGGACCAGAGCGCTGTCTCCATCGGCTTATCGCGCAAGAGATCGGTGAGCGTGCGTTTGTGCGCCAGGTAGTCGTAAATGTCTTTTTGTAGTGCGTAATCGAGCGGTGCACCTTTAGTGAGCATCAGCTTGAATTCGGTTTCGCTTAAACTCTTGTGCTTGCGAATCAAATACGACTCGTAAGTGAGACCGTGTTGTTTGAGTAAACGTTTTTGATCTAGTAGTTGAATGCCTTCCGCAACGATGTTTGGCAAGCGCTTTTCCACCGATCGCATCGTCGTTGTCTGATTGGTGTGAAATTTGTACGAGCCCTTCTCCCAGGCGACAAGTTCTCGGATGGCGTTGTCGCCGTATTCGGCCGGAGTAGCAGCGTGCGTGGGTACTCCGCGTTCAAAATAGATATCGCCGGTGGAGTCGTCTCCGACAATTTCTAATTTGCCCGTCGCCTGATTCATAGCCATTGCTTGCAAGACTTGGGGCATCGGCATATCAGAAAGATCGCCTTCCAGCGGGCTCGATCTGCTCGCTTGAACAGGAGCAAGAGGGGTGCTCTGACTGATGTCACTTCGCGCTGCCGGTGAAAATGGCGGTACATAACCGGCCGAAATCGGAATGTTCGTCTGCGAGGCTCGCGGTGAGATCATCGGCCCCTCTTCGGCATAGACCGGCATCTGGTTGATTGTTGTTGTCTCCATTTTTTTGTCGAGCATGTTGATCACATCGTTGACCAACGCAAAATCAGAAGTTTCGTATTGCCATGTCAATTTGGAAGAATTACCCGAGTCTTCCCAGATTGTCCAGATCGGATCAACGCCCGGTGGTTTGAACAAGCAACCGAGGCTGAAAGTTTTTCCCAGGAGAACATCGTGCCAGGTAAGTTCGACTTCCTTGCCTCGGTTTTCGCGAGCATGGCCAAAAAGAAATTGCAGATCGGTGATGACTGGTGCCGCAGGGGCGCGTGGCAACCGAATCTTAGCGGACGTATCTGGGTTTTTGCGGGGACTGCCGCCGAACATCGTCACCTCTGCCAATCAGATATCGTAAAAGTATCAGACCGGGATGCCTATGTGAACCATGCAAAGAGCCATCTGTTCATGGCTACGGCCAATCCTAACAAAGTTGGCTTCTTTTGGTTAGAGGGAATCTGGGCAAGTTACCGATTGCTCGTGCTCAGCTCATTGTCACTGAGACGTCTCCCTGGCTCAGTCGCGAATTCGCCACTGCGGGCGAAACCCATGCCTAGCTTGTGAGAGACGATGTAGGTGGGACGGGCTCTGGCTTCATCTAACACTTTCGATATATACACTGCTACTACTCCGGTGCAGAAAATCTGCAATCCGGCGACGAAGACAAGGGCTGACAACAAAAGAAATGTTTTTTGATCGACGGTGACAAAAACGTTGGCAGCCGCTAAAGCCAGGGCTAGACTGCCTGCCGCTAGCAAAACGACACCGATAATTGGCACCAGATACAGAGGCGCAACGCTGAACGAGAGCAATCCATCCATGGCCAGCGAAAACAATTTGCGCAGGGTATAGCTGGTTTCGCCGATGCCGCGCGCATCTCGATTTACCGGAATGCCAATCTGTCTGAAACCGAGCCAGGGAATCAGACCTCTCAAAAACCTTGTTTTCTCCGGCAGGTTTCTTAGCTGATCCGCTACTTTCCGGTCAATCAAGCGAAAGTCGCCTGAGTCCATCGGGATTTGCACAGATGACAGGGAGCCGAGCAGCCGATAAAAAAGATAAGCAGATAATTGTTTCCCGACTCGATCCCGACGCGTGGCCCTTTGGGCATAGACCACGTCGTATCCGGCGCGCCAATACTTGACCATATCCGGAATCAGCTCGGGCGGATCTTGTAAATCCGAATCTATATTGACTACCGCTTGACCTTCTGCGTAATCCAGACCGGCCGATATGGCTGCCTGCTGTCCGAAGTTGCGCGATAGCTCGAGCAACTTGACATTCTCGACCTCGGACGCAATCTGCCTCAGGGCTTTGCTCGTCTTGGCCTTGCTGCCATCATTGACGAACAAAACCTCGTAGGTCAAATGCTGAGACGAGAGACTATTCCAGAGTCGCTCCAGCAAGAGTAATAAGTTGCGCGGGTCTTCGTTATAGACCGCAACGATGATCGAGATGTCGATTGCCATGACGCCTTTGAATTTGAATCCTTGCAACCTCAGAATTGTCCCGTGAATGATGGAGGCGGTCAACTTGGCAATTGCTAATGTCCCCAGGGCTTGGCTGTCACTGGATCCGAGGCTGTCTTCGTAGATGGTTGCTGGGGAAGGGTTTCCGGTTTTTGCTAGACCCACCAACCCCAGAAACCGAAACCCTCCCCGGCGCTTCAGCTAGAGAGGCGGGCGGTCCCTGACGCGCCGCCCTGGGGAGCCGGTTACGTGGGTGCCTGTCGGGTTGGGAGGAAAGTGTACAAATTTCTCCCAAGTAGAAATCTGCAGTTTTTTACCGGGCGGAAAACGCACAAATTTCTCCGGGTGAAATTTGCAGAAATTGCACCCAGCCCTAAAAGAGGCTGAGCAGCGACAGCCACACGGGTCTTCAGGCTAGTTGAAGAGACTTTAACCAAGTCCAGGTTCTTGACAAGCCTTCATGTAAATCAACTTTAGGTTCCCACCCCAGGACTTCTTTGGCGCGGGTGATATCCAGAACATTGGCTGGAACATCCTCGGGGCGTGAGGGGGTATAGCGAACTTCGACTTTAACATCGACCACTGCACGCATGGCTTCGACTAGCTGGTTGAGCGAAAAGCCCTGGCCGGCGCCTATATTGAAGAGTCGTGGACCGTCGGCGGGAGCCTGGTAGCGGGCGGCTTGTAAAAGTGCATCGACCGCATCGCCAATGTAGATGTAGTCGCGGACGACTTCGCCGTCACCCCAGATTGTGATTGGCTTGCCGTGGGCGACATTGCCGAGGAAAACGGTAACGGCGCCTTGCTTTGCATTGGGATTTTGCATCTCGCCATAGGGGTTGGAGAGGCGGGCGACAACATAATCGAGCCCATGGATACGATGGAATAGATGCAGATATTTTTCGATGGCAAGCTTGGTGATGCCATAAGAGCAGATAGGCTCGGTCGGGTGATCTTCTTTAATCGGAGTCTCCCGGGGGATACCATATACGGTGCCGCCGGAAGAGATGAAAATGACCTTCTTGACGCCGGCTGTTTTGCAAGCTTGCAAGAGTTGAACGGTGTCGACGACATTCGATCTAACGTCGTAGACGGGGTCTTCGTTCGAAGTATGCGGAATGGTTGTGTAGGCCAAATGAAAGACACAGTGAACGTCTTTAACGATTTCATCGACTTCACCGTGATTGCCGAGATCGCCCACTACATATTCGACTTTAGGGTGCGCTTCCTGGAAGCGGCTCGGGTGCAGGCGGTCCAAAACCCTAACATCGTGCCCCTCTTTGAGAAGCGCGTTGACCAGATGTACGCCGATGAAGCCGTTGCCGCCGATTACGAGTGATTTCATAAATTTCTTGTTAGACTCGGGCTATGATATCAGATTTCAGTTTGCTGCCAGCTTGTGTTTTGATGAGTTGCATTTATGCGGCCAGTCATTAATGTCGAGTGAGTCGTACACAGCTTCGATATCGTCGACCATCGCAATGATTGTCCTTTCTGGCAGGATATTGCTGATCAATCTTTCGAGTAAACCTTTCTCCGACAAGAGTCTCGATAATTGTTGAGCCAATGACTGATGGTTGTTCAGTTCGAACAAGAGGCCGTTGAATTCATGATGAATCAACTCGGACATACCGCCCAAATCGGTGGCGACTACGGGTGTTTTTGTCGTCAACGCCGACTGAATTACAAGCGGCGTGTTTTCATACCAGCGGGAAGGTACAACCAGCACATCCAAGTTTTGCAAGACCGCACCAAGTTCGCCGTTAGGAAATGTGCCAGCGAATTCTATTTGCTCGACTTTGGCTGGATTTGTCGCGACCAGATCTCTGATTGTCCGTGCGTAATCGGGAAACTGCTGCATATCTCCATAAATGCGCAAGATCGCGGGCGGAGAATGCGGTAAAGATTGGAAAGCTTTGATTAGTAAGTCGAGACCCTTATGTTCGAAGATTGTGCCGACAAAGCCAATCCGCAAGTGATCCGCGGCTGTTTTTTGCTGAAAAGGCAAAAGTGGTTGTGTGTCCAACCCGAATGGCACATGCTGAATAATTTCAGGACGAATGCCGTTTTCGATAAAAATATCTTGCATCAATCTCGTCGCCACCATCACTTTTGATACTCGGTTCAACCGCTCGCGCAGGGCGCCGGGGCGTTCAACGGTGGCTTTCACGGCAGAAGGAATTTTGGCTGCGACATAGGCAGTTTTGAGCGTGGAAACCGCTGCCTTTGAGAGAGGTTTTGGCAACTGGGCGAAGGCCGGTCCGAGCGCTCCCAATTTCCGCTCAATCGCCTCTTTCATTTGGTCAGCAGGCGGGAAAAGTTGGGGCGTGTAACAAGTCAAACAGTTGCTCGCCAATTGAGACGGTCCTCGACATAACGCACCGTCAGGCCTTTTCAGCTGTACTACCGGACAGACAAACCAGAAATCAGTTGCCGAAAAGACAACTGGGAGATTAGCTGCCAGAGCGACGTCGATAATACTTGCTGAAACGTTCTGGCAGTGAAAACTGTGCACTAAATCTGGTGCGAAGTTCTTAAGAACCTGCGCGAAATGACGAGCAATGCCTGCGTGCACATATTCGTGCCTGAAAGTGTATCCGCCCAGCCTCAGTGACTCTTCGATAACATGAACGGGCACCCCTTCGAAGACATAATCGGAGGTTGCGGTTGCCGACGGATGTCTGGCATCGAGATCGGGCGGATTAGCCGTCACCACCAGTACTTCATAACCGCGACGCTGCAAATCTTGCGCCACCTTGAGGGTGAGAACTTCTGTGCCGGCGCGGTGCTGCGGAAAAAACTTATGCACCGTAAGTAAAACTCTTCTCATCCGAACCTGGCTCTGGTTGGCACTTTGGCAAGGCTATCATACAGCCTTGGATCTTGCCTGGTTTGCAGATAGGCGCAATCGACGTTTCCGGCAACAGCAACTGGCAGACAGGAGAGGGCCTTGGTAGGACGAACCGACAAGAAGGATGTGCCGACCGAATTAACCGTCGAAGCTCAAACTTCGCCGTCGCCCCCGTTTTTGACGACTCCCTGGTTTCATATCGCTCTTCTCACCCTGGTTGTGGGCGCCACTTTCGGTCGTACGCTCAGCAATTACTTTCTCGCTGACGATTTTTGCCAAATAGCATACGTCAGGCGCATCTTCGACGGTGATCCCGGGCTCTTCTGGAGCAATTTCACCGGTAACTACATGCAGATTACGGGGATGAACGTTTATCGCCCGTGGCTGATGTGTAGTTTGGTTAACGATTGGCTTTTGTACCACGCCAAGGCCTGGGGTTATTACCTGACCAACCTGATTTATTTCGTCGCCGTTGTCTCCTTGTTCTACCTAGTCGTGCGTCAGTTAACCAGCGAATGGAGCCGAATGCGATCGTCGGCGGCAGCCGTCTTGGCGGCGCTTTTTTTTGCCGTCAGCCCTTTGCATGCGGAGAGCATTTCCTGGGTCGTGGGGCGAGTAGATATCATTGCCGCCTGTTTCTATTTGCTCAGTTTTAGCTGTTTTCTCAGTCACTTGAAAAAGCGCTCGAAGCGCTTGATGATAGTGGGTGTCATCGCCTTCATCCTGGCTATCGGCAGCAAAGAAATGGCGGTTGGTTTGCCAGTACTGGTCGTCACTGTCGCGTTTCTCTGGGGCGATAGTCAGGCTTTTCAATCTGCTCACGCTGCCTCCGATTCTTCGCCCGGTTCGAAATTATGGCCCCGCGTGCGGGACGC
>CAJCHQ010000906.1 GCA_903970295.1 Bryobacterales bacterium | reverse complement strand
CCGCATCTTTCTTGGCCGCCCCTCCGGGAGGCGCATTAGGATCGTTCCCATCGGAGGCAATAACTTCAGAGTGGGCGTTGCCATCGGCGACGACTTTGCCGTCGCTCATGACGAAAGTCAATTTGTCGGCATCGATTTTGTTATCGTCCTGAACCAGATAAGCGTGACCAGTGAACACAGCAACTTGCGGCTGCCCTTGAGCATCTCTAACCAGTGTCGCGGTGGGAGCAACGACTGTCGTTCCTTTATATAGAACGTGGACGTGACCGTTGGCGATGACGTGATCGCCGGCAAATTCTTGGGTATCGGCTTTGATATCGATGGGACCGGTAGCCGAACTCATACCAGGACCCGCTGCACCGGGAGGAGAGGCCGGAGCAGCAGGCGATTCAGCCAAACATTGAGGATAAAAATTAGTAACGCAAAACGCTGAAGCGGCTAGCAATGTGATCAACTTGCTCGCTTCAGCCAATCGCCGCTTGGAAACCATCAACACCTTGGTCATCTGTTCTGAACTCACTCCTAGGGACTCAAATTCCGCAAATCGCATGCGTAGCGCCGACAATTTTGAAATTTTGCAGCGACGCATCTTTCTCTAACGCGCCAATGGCCTGATTACCGGTCACCTTGGCTACCCCAGGCAGGAGTATGTTAACACCACCTGTGGCGACAAACTGATTTCTTTTCGTTAATACCACTTGACTTGCTTCCATTCGACCCTTGCTCCCGTCGGCAATGACGCGTTCTTTGCTATCGGAATTCAAGTTAACGACTTTGGTATCTTCGTTGGCAATGCCTTTGGGCGCTGTCATCTTCATCTTCAGCTCGGTGCCGTCGTAATACTCCATGTGGACATGGTCCAGATAGATGTCTTTATTGTTTTTCTCAGCCGCAAGTACAGCCTGTTTAGCAATTAAGCGCCAGCGCACATGATTGGTGCCGTCGATTTCTTTTAATTCATAATTGTCGATTGTGGTTTTGCCAGTCAATGGATGTTTCTTCATTTCGGCATTGTGCTCGACTAGGTCTTCATCGGCTTTATGAATCGACCAATTGAAAAGGGCCCAGAGCCCGAGCGGAATAGCACAGGCGCCGACAAGTTTGACTACACTACGTACATCCATTCCTAAAGATTCACTCCAGCAGATTCAACAACGAACACAACGAATATAAGTGCGATCAATTACCCATCCCACGCAACATGATGGCATGGCTGGCATTTTCGAGTGATTTCTTCAAATTTCCTTTCTTCAGCCAGCCTTCAGCCAGAAAAAGATAGAGCAACGGGTTGTTTGGAAACCGCTTGCTCAATTCTTGCCAATGGTTGAGCGAGCTGTCCATGTCGCCTGTGTGCTCGGCGTATAAATGCCAGCGATAGGCTGCAGCCCAGACATCTTCAGGCTTGCGGACCAACAAATCATCGAGGTGCTTGATCGCTAAATCGTAGTATTTGTTGATCTCTGCCACCGCAAATGGTGCAGCTTTTTCCTTTGGGCTTTGTAAATGGGGCATTTGTGTGGCATTGACCTTGCCTTGGAACAGGGCCGCTTGCGTGGCCAACTGTGGGCTAAACTGAGCGAGCAGTCCTACGGCAGCCCCGGCATCGATTTTCTTGGTCTCGGCTTTCGCAGTAAAACCCTGAACCTGAGCCGGGGCGGGAGCAGTGGGGGCGATTATATCCCCCGCTTTCTTCGAGTCTTGAGATAACAAGTACGCCTTCATGTAATACGCCCAGGCGAGCCCATAGCGAATACGATTGTCATCCGGCACGCTGGCAAGCAACTCTTCGTAGTTCTGAATCATTTTGTCGAAGTAGGCGTATCCGCCCTTAGCCATAGCTAGACGGCGAGCTGCTCGTACTTCCTTCAAAGCATCTTCGACATGACTTGTGCGTGTCAAGGCGACGGCATAGATGAAGTGAGCTTCAGGGCTATCCGGGTATGCCGCTGTTTGCTCGGCAGCGAGCAGAGCATCGTCTGTGGGTTGCAAATCCTCGGTCACCAGGGACGGTACCACGAGGACTTGTCCCGGTTTCAACATCATCTTTTTGGCATCGGCGTCGGCGGGCAGGGCTGAAGGAGCGCCCAGCGTAGACGCAGCGGTCGCTGGCGTGGTGGGGGTCGTCGGCGCTGCCGGAGTGGGAGTTGCGGAAATCGCAGCTGGAGTTGTAGCAGCTGCAGCAGTAGCGGCTGCAGCAGTAGCGGCTGCAGCAGTAGCGGCTGGAGCAGTAGCGGCTGCAGCAGCGGCAGCAGTGGGTGGTGGGGCAGTGGCAGTGCCACCAGAAGCGGTGCCTGTGTCTTTAGTCGAGGCATCTTTGGGAATGCTGATCGCGGCAATTTGCTTATTGCCGGTCCCCGCTGGAGCAGCACTGGGCGACGCCGACTGGTCGGCAGCGAGCGCAATGCCATTCTGGCTGGACAACAAAATCACAGAGCAGATGGAAAACACGCGCGCTCTGTCGGCAGGAAATTTTCGTAAATCGATCATCGTACACCTGCTGTGCTATAGAGTGCTGAACCAGATGGCGGTTAGCGCGATCTCTGCCCGTCAGCCAACTAAGCAGACTGCCAAAGCCGCCTGATCATACCAGACGATCAGGGGTTGCCAATTGGATCTAAGTCAGGATGAAATTTTTCTGTGTCGACAATCGAGTTAAGCCCCAGACGAGGGGAACAATGCTCATCTAATGTGTGAATTTGCCGTTACGACCGTTGAGTATTATTGGTAGCACTTCATCTAAGCCGTCCACTATGTGTTTCGGTTCAGACTTAGCCAAAACTTCCTTGCTGTGAACGCCCGTAGTCACGCCGATTGCATCCACACCGGCGGCATGCGCCATATCGAGATCATACGTACTGTCGCCAATGACTACGGCGTCATCACCGTCGATAGACAACCGCTGCAATGTTTTGTAAACGGACTCGGGATGCGGTTTGTGATTGGCCACGTCCTGGGCCCCAATCAGCAAACAGAAATAATCGAGAAGATTGTGGTGCCTTAAAACTGTTTCAACTAATGGTCTGCGCTTGGACGATGCAATTGAAATTTTCACATCCTCAGCCTTAAGTCTGTCCAACATATCTTTGAGAAAGGGGAACAGCGGGCAGATTTCGATCGTTTTTGCGTCATATA
>CAJCHQ010000905.1 GCA_903970295.1 Bryobacterales bacterium | reverse complement strand
CTTCAAGATTTCGAGATCCCATTAAAACCGAAAAGAATTATTTTACGCAAAATTTGAAAAAAAAACGAAAAGACAAAAAACCAGAAAAGCTGTCCCCGGGCAGTGGCAAGGTACAGAGCGGTTGGCTTGAAATAGTGCTTTCTGGAGGCTAAGGCATCTCAAGGCTTGTGGCCAAGCCACGAAGCGATAAGAGATGCCCGCCTCCATTAGCTAGCCCGAGCGGATAAGCAGCCTGAGCTTATTTCGGCATGCTGTCTCGAATACTGTCCAAAAACAGGGCGAAAGTTTCTGGATCCGTTTGGGTCACATGCTTGTGGCTTGTATTCCGAAATATGAAAAAGGCCGCCGGCGGACGGGCTGCTGCCACAAGCCTAAAAGCATTGCTCATGTCGAAGCCCGGACTCAAGATGGGCCTGCCGTTTTCATCGAAGTCAGGATACTGTGCCTGATCTCGATCGCCATGCGCAACTATTTTATTGCTGCCGCAATCAGCGATCCATTTCTTATTGTCCATCCGCCGTGGCAATAGCAAGCCCGGAATAAACAAGTGAAGAATGGGTGCGCGCTGGCAAACAACTTCGTACATATCAGCGCCGGTATCCATTACCGCCACGACACCGCGGCCGCACTTTGACCGCCCGAAATTGACGAAGGCCGCATATAGAGCTGCCCAACCGCCCAGAGAGTAGCCGAGCAAGGCGGTGCGTTCCAGGGCCTCTGCTTTGATGATTTGATTATCAGCGGGCAGCCCCCAATTTCCGTCGAGAAACCCGCTGACCACCTTTTGCCCGAAGCGATGGGCCGCCACTGCGTCGTCCAGAAAGGTCTTGAAAGTAGCTCGCCCGGGTGCGCCAACGCCTCTGTAGTTGAACATCAGTACATGGTGGCCAGCCGCAAGCAACGACGGCAGAATATCAAACCCTTTCTCGATTGTCGTGAGCCGGCCCTGGCAGAAGACGAGCAGTCGTTTGCCATGCCCACTTTTGCTGTTCAACCAGTTGCGGTTGATCACCAGCAAAACCTCCAGACCGGGCTGACCGTTGCCTAAGGCGACCGTGGATCGATAAAAATCCGCATTACATTCGGGGTACGGTATCTGCGAAGTTGGTGCTTGTGCCTTGCCATTGTTATCTCGAAGAACTTTGTCTTCGATGACGCGCCGCACCACCAGGTGCGCCACGAGATACACGGAAAGAAATGGCAGGAACCAGAGTCCCGCCACTAGCCATGTGGGCATTTTGCTAAGTCCTAACTATTCCCAACAGGAATACAAGTTGTGGTGAAAAGATGTCCTAGTCGCCGGGCTAGGCTGGATGGCTGTGAAAATGCTGCACTGAACTTACCTGTTCGTCGCCTTTTCCGAAGAAAACGAATGGAGGTTCGCCAGAGGATGTATTTAACAGCCAAACTTCGTAGTCTGGGAAGCGGGAAACGGAGCGAGGCGTTCCAGCATATTTCAGCACTTCGTCTTTGCACCAGCCGACTGCAATGGGTCCTTGGCGGAGCCGGGTGCCTTTGGGCGGACGCATGACGATAGGCAAAGTACCACACTGATTGGAAAAGCCGCAGATGCCGAATGGACCCAAGTCGATAGAATCGCCATGCTGGATCATCGCAATTGGCGAAGGCAGTTTGTACCACCAGGTCTCGACATGGGGATCCCGGCGGCTCCATGAGGTTCTACTGGGTTTGCCCAAACTACGCATAACGGCTTCCCTTGAGGATCCGATCGCAATTCGCCGCTTACCCGTAATAGTTCGCCAAAACTGCAGAAAGTTTGCGTGGAGACTGATCGAGACGGCAAGGACAATCCATGGATTCATCTGTGTTTAGCGATTGGCGCTCGCCACATGGGCGCGCACCAATTCCAGAAACTCAATATCAATGACTGTGACAAGCACCCGCGCATGTGTGGAACAGGTGAGCGGGCCTTTTTTCGATGGTCCGTTGTTCAATGTCTTTCTCCTTATGACACTTTTTTAAAAGTCTTTGCTGAATAGACGTTAAACGAGGTTGCCATGCCTAATTCTGATTAGTAGATGTGTACCTGCATGGGCAAGGAATTGAGAGGAATGTATCTGGACTCTAGAACAATAGTGTCATCCAAACAGCACGCCTCAAACACAATTAAGGGCATTGAAGCAAAATCGACTTTGCAACCCTTGCGCTGGTATCAGAACTTGTGTGCCACTGGTCGCAAGGCTCGTCACAGAAAAGCTAGCATTAATAGTTAATATTGTGCTTTCAACTGAATGTAACTACAGCGCACTGGCAATAGACAGTATTGCTGCTTTGAAATATTTTCGGCATTTATAGCAAACGAGAATGTGAACGGAAGCCCGGCAATCACCAGTCACATTCTCCGTATACGTTCGCTCACGATCGCTTCTGATTTGCTTCTAGCTCCAGTTCGGCTTCAAAAACTCGATCCATAGCCGGTCTGGGTCTTTGCGGCAAATCGGACACTGGTAAAGGTTTGCCAATGTAAATTGTCGCACCATAAACAGCCTTGTCACCGAACTGCCTCTGTTCAACTTTACCTTTGCC
>CAJCHQ010000904.1 GCA_903970295.1 Bryobacterales bacterium | reverse complement strand
AAATCCTGGCTATGCTGCCGCCAGCGAGCGTAGTGCACGGAGCCATTTTCAACATATTTGGCGAGTTCTTTGCCGAACAAGCGATGGCTTTTATCAAAAGCTGCCGCCGGCAGAATTCCTAAACCAATGGCAAATACCAAAACAATAAGCGTTTTTTTCAAATTGGAGCGCTTGCCTTCAGTCACTTCATCCTCTTGAAAAACGGCATCCAGAGCGAATGATAGCATCTCCGATTGCCTGAAATGCGGGGGCACCGGCAATGGTATCGACAGCTCGAATCCTCACCGGCAGAGGCTTTTCAGTCGCCACCTCTTGACTTCCCCGCCAAAAGTACTATGCTTGTAAGTAAGCATGCAGATTAGCTCGTGGAGACGCTCTCCCGAGTTTTGCGAATCTGATGTCTAGGTGAACGAAATATGAAAAACATGGATATGATTGCCTTTATGCTGCTTTGTATCGGCGGCATCAACCTGGGCATGATGGGAGCCTTTAATTACAATATGGTGGCATCTCTGCTCGGAGACGGCACCATGACTCACGTTGTGTATGGAATCGTGGGATTGAGCGCTTTGTACGAAGCATTCCACTTCTTCAAAAATCGCACGACCGCCGCATAAAACCAAAGTGCAAATGTCGGTCTAGTTTATTTGAAAGCAGTCGCTTTGCCAGATTCGCTGCTGTGATTACAAGCGGCCATCATCTCAGCATAGAATTGCTGCAAGCCGTTTTCGCCCGAATCGGAATCTCGAGCGAGTTCGATTACTCGCGATCCACTGATCACACCATCGGCACCATGGGCAAACATGGTGACAGCGTCAGCGCCTCTGGATATGCCAAATCCAGCGCAAATCGGCACGTCTGTGCCTTTCTTGATCGAAGCAATAATATCGGCAAGCGACCGATCTTTTTCGGCTGAGCGAGCCCCTGTACCAGTCACTCCTAATCTCGAGAGCAGGTAGATAAAGCCTGACGCTCTTTTAGCGATCAACTCGATTCGGGATAATGGTGACACAGGAGAGATCAAGAAAATCAAATCGATGCCATATTTCTTCGCCGCCGGCCCCACCTCATCGGCCTCGTCAGCCGGCAAATCGGCGATCAAAACCCCGTCGATACCTGCTTCTTGGGCCAATTGGAAAAACTGCTCGATGCCTTTAGCCAAAATCAGATTGTAATAAACCAAAACTCCGATCGGAATTTGATTGTCTAACTTACGTACTTGCTTGATCAAATCCATGCCGTCGAGAATCGTAAAACCAGATTCGATCGTTTCATTGGCAGCTCGCTGAATCAAGGGACCATCAGCGACCGGGTCGCTGAAAGCGAATCCCAACTCGAGGGCAGAGACGCCCGCCTTGATCATTTGCTCGATCAATTGCAGTGAACGTTGACGATTGGGCCAGCCAAGCACCGTGAAGGGCATAAACGCCTTCTTCCTCTCCTTTGCTAATTGCTGAAACCTGGCCTCATAGCGGCTTGACATGCTTCATCACCTCGGAGAGATCTTTATCGCCACGACCGGACAAATTGACTAAAATTCTGGTTGACGGACTGACTTCACGACACAATTTTTTCGTATACGCGAGAGCATGGGCGCTCTCCAGTGCCGGAATAATGCCTTCGCTAGAGGATAGCTCGAAGAAAGCGAGAAGGGCTTCTTCATCCGTTACCGGGACATATGTAGCGCGACCTTCGTCTTGCAAATAGGCGTGCTCAGGTCCAACCGAAGGATAGTCAAGTCCGGCAGAAATGCTATGCGCTTCCAGAATTTGTCCGTCGGCAGTTTGCAAAACGCGGCTCTTCATGCCATGAATACAGCCAGGCACGCCATGAGAGAGAACGGCCCCGTGCTGCCCGGACTCGATCCCTTTTCCACCCGGCTCGACACCGATCAAACGCACTTCAGCGTCCTGGATGAAAGCGGTGAAAATACCGATGGCATTGGAGCCGCCACCGACACAGGCGATTACATAATCAGGCAATGCCTGCAAAGTACTCTCGAACTGGCGGCGCGCCTCATCACCAATGATGCGCTGAAAAAATTTGACGATTGTCGGAAACGGATGCGGACCGGCGACCGTGCCCAAAAGATAATGCGTGTCTTGGACATTGGTGATCCAGTCGCGTAAAGCTTCGTTGATCGCGTCTTTTAAAGTGCGACTGCCCGAGGTGACTGGATGCACCTGGCTGCCCATCAACTGCATACGCTGAACATTCGGCATTTGACGGGCGATATCGACTTCGCCCATATAGATTTCCGTCTTCAACCCAAGCAATGCACCAGCCATAGCGCAGGCGGTGCCGTGTTGCCCGGCGCCCGTTTCGGCAATAATGCGCTTCTTACCCATGGCTTTGGCGAGCAAAGCTTGACCGAGCGCATTATTGGTTTTGTGGGCGCCACCATGGAGGAGATCTTCGCGCTTGAGATAGATCTCGGCGCCCCAACTCTTCGATAGATTCTTGGCGTGAAAAAGCGGTGTCGGCCGACCGGCATAATTGGTCAGCAAATAATTCAATTCATGCAAAAAGTCTTCGTCTTTGATCGCCTTGATGAAAGCCGCCTCCAGCTCCTCCAGCGGTGCCATCAGAGTCTCCGGTACGTAGATGCCGCCATAGGCACCAAATTTGCCATAAGTAATCATTTTGCTTCTTCCTTCGAGGATCGCGAGAGCAATTGCTGTATCGCTTTTTTCTCTTCTTCTGCAGTGGCTTCGGGCAGATAAGAAGCTGCCTCTTTTAGTAAAACTTGATCGACCCAGCCGCCTGACTGGGCTCGGACGCGAGCGCAAAAATCAGCGATCAAATCTGGATCTTTTTTGCGGGGGCTTGCCTCGACACCTGATGCTACATCCACACCATACGGGCGAATGCGGCTGAAGACAGTGGCTAGATTAGCAGCCTGCAAACCACCGGCAAAGAAATAAGGCGGCAATTGATCTTGAATGCCGCTCAATCTGAGCAGAGTCTTCTCCAACCAACCATCATCCAACAGCCCTTTGGGTTTGTCGAATAAGAGATACGGTGCCACCATCCGGTAGCGCTCGATCGAATCGAGCAACCAATCAGAGTACCGCCCCCTGACATCGTCTGTTTCTTGCCCACTCTCACCACTCTCACCGCCCTCACCGGCGGACCCGATGGCCAGAGCCTTCATCACCGGACCCGAGACTTGAGAGCAAAATGTCGGATCCTCGTTGCCGTGCAATTGCACGATGTTCAATTTGGCGAATTCGCGCACTTCTTGCACGAAAGGCAAGGGATTATTCTGAAAGACGCCAACTACGATTGCTCGTTTAGCGATGTCGGTCGTGATTTGTCTGGCTGCAATTGGAGTGACGACGCGCTTACTTTGCTCGGCGAAAATCAAGCCGATATGCGTGGCACCGCAGGCAATTGCATAATCGGCATCTTCACTGTTTGTGACACCGCAGATTTTTATATACATATCCTTATACGCTCTCCGATACGCTCTCCGGCACGCTCTCCGATATGCCCCCCGATATGCTCCTTCTCCCGACACGAGCGCCTTTGAGCTCAGACAATTTCTCAGCCAGATTGTCAGCAGTCATCAAAGCCGAACCGATCAAAAAGTTCTGGCAATAGGGCATGATTGTCTCAATTTCACTGCGATTGGCATAACCGCTCGCCGAAATCTTAACGATTCGATCTGGAATTTTCGGGGCTAAATCGAAAGTGGTCTGCAAAGAGATGCGAAATGTATCCAGATCTCGATTGTTGATCAAAATCACTTCGGGTTCCAAAGCCAGGGCTCGAGCACATTCTTTTTCATTCTGAACTTCAACGACCGCGGTCATACCCAAACGGCAAATCTGCTTATACAAGGAATGCAATTCCTCATCAGCCAAAATCTTGACGATCAGAAGCACTGCCTGGGCGCCAGCCTGGCGAGCCTCCAGACATTGCTCCCGGTCAATGACAAAGTCTTTGCACAATGGCGGCAAGGGACAGAGTGCTACCACCCTGGACAAAAGCTCGAGGCTACCACCAAAATATTTCTCGTCAGTCAAAACCGAAATTGCCGCCGCGCAAGATTCGTAAGCAGCCAAGACCGCCTCCAGGTCGAAGTCGGCTTTGAGTACGCCGGCGCTTGGCGATTTTGGCTTCAACTCGCAAATCAAGTTGCTGCCTGGATTGGTCAACGCTTTGTAAAACCGCCCATCTCCCGCGGGCAAAATGTCTTCCACGAGCGCTTGCGAGCGAGTCGCTTTACGCCGGGCAACTTCCTGCCGTTTGTTGGCGACGATCTCAGCAAGTGTGGCTGGCATAGACCCTCCTGTACTCTTCGTATTTCGCTCTGGCGGCGCCCGAGGCAATTAATCCCTGAGCGATTTCAAATCCCTTTGCCGAATCGGTGGCCGTGCCGGCTACTGCTAAAGCTGCTCCGGCATTGAGGCAAACCAGTGTGTGGTAAAAATTTCCGGACTGCAATTGACCATCCATGAGGGCATGAAAAATGCCGACATTGTCGGCGACAGTCAATGGTTTAGCTTGCCGTCCGTGAGCGGGCAACTGCGACTGATACTCGCTTATGGCCAAGCGTCCAGCGGCGATTGTAACCAGACGATTTGGGGCGAGAGGATCGATCTCGTCTAAGCCCGATTCGGCATTGACCACGAGCGCCCGTTTCAATTCAGAACTTTGACTGAGATACTGACTGATCAGATCTTGAGCCATGCGGCTGGGAGTACCCATCAAGCGCAAGACCGGACGGGCAGGATTGAGTAAGGGACCGATTAAATTAAAAATCGTGCGACAGCCGACTGCTTTACGAATTGGTGCCAGCCCGGCCAGAGCCGGATAAAATTGCGGTGCAAAAAGAAAAGCCAGATTTGTTTTTTGCAAGAGCGAAGGCAAGGCAGACTCAGGCAAAGTAGCACCGATGCCCAGATGATCCAACAAATCGAAGCTGCCACTCAAACTATTAGCAGCGCGGTTGCCGAATTTAGTGACATTGATGCCGGCCGCCTTGAGAA
>CAJCHQ010000903.1 GCA_903970295.1 Bryobacterales bacterium | reverse complement strand
TGGAAACAACCCCGCCGTGAAAAAGTCCGTGCTGCTGTTGAACCAAATCACTAAACGGCAGTGACACTTCAATCAGACCGGCCTCCACGACATTCAGTTCACCGCCCAGCCGTTGCAGTCCATTGTGAGTAAAACTGTGCCTGACTTTTTCCGCAAACGACGGATCGACTGCGCTGATTTTCTTGCGATTGTGCGTTGTGAATGCCGTCATAAAGGTTTCCGATGCAGGTGACTGACTAAGGCAATGATTATAACGACAACACTGGGAGTTGTCGCCAGCGTCTGAACGTCAGCGACTTGGGCTAGGTGCGCTTGAGAGCCTCGAGTTCGTCCAGCGTGCGCGGCCAGTCGGATTTCAACAGGCGAGAAAGACTGCGGTCGGCAAGAAGATGTCCTTCAGTTTGGCAACGAGCACAATAGTTGGTTTCGTTATCAGCATAGCGAATTCGTTGGATTGCTTCGCCGCAAACAGGACAGGGCTTGCCGTAACGTCCGTGCGCCGCCATCTCGGGTCGAAACGCCGTCACTTTCTCGGGGAAACTCTTTTCCGCTTCGACGCGCAAACGATCGATCCACAGCTTGAGAGTTTGGCGAGTAGCTGCAAACAAGCGATCCCATTCCTCAGGCTCCAACTTTTGGGTACGCGCAATTGGAGACAATTTGGCAGCATGCAAAATTTCATCCGAATAAGCATTGCCTATGCCGTCGACGATGCGCGGGTCCGTTAAAGCTCTTTTGAGCGTTCGATTCTCCTTCGTTAGAGCAGCAAAAAACGAATCAATGTCGCAGGCGAAAACATCGATTCCACCGGGGTCGATTGCTTGCAATGCTTCCTCGCCACGCAACAGGTGAAGGGAAGCTCGATGTTTCGAGCCGGCCTCTGTAAACAAAATCGAGCCTTCAGGGAAGTCAAACGCTGCCAGGTTTTGACGACCAGCCAGTTTCACTCCTGGGTTTCGCCAGTGCAAACGTCCGGCGATCATCAAATGCATCACTAGCCACAGATCGTCATCAACTCCGATGGCTATTCTCTTGCCGATGCGACGCATTTCTCGAACCCTGCGACCGTTGACTTCAGAAATAGGAGGCTCTGCCGTGCGCAACAAAAACAGGCTGGCTAGTCTTATCTGCTGAATAGGTTGACCGACGATCCTGGGTTCAAGAGCGTGCATGTAGGCAAGAATGTCGGGCAGTTCAGGCATAAAAAAACACCACGTCCTGGTAGCTAAACCGCTGCAGACAGTCAGTCTCAACGGTGAAAGGGGGTTGAACACCCCCTCCCGTTTGTATTTTAAAGCAAGAAACGCGCTTTTGCTGACGACTTTATTTCGCCGCAATCTCCACTTTCATGCCGTCGACCCAGCGCTTGTGCTCATCGGTGTAATACTGGTAGGCCCGGCTGGCAGGACCAGTGTAAGTGCCAGGAATCGCAGCGATCAGACTGAGCGGCACTTCAATTTTGGCATTTGCCGGCAGATCACGCCAGTAAAGGACAACCTCGCGACCAAGCACTTCGTATGCAGCGATTGTGCCCTTCTTGACCAACTCTTTCAGTTGCTCGTGACGCGGTTCGAGGCCTCCAGGTAGACCAATGATTGCCACCGGGCTTGGTATCGCATTTGCGGTTGTATTGATCACCGTGACATTGGCCTCTGTGGCAGAGCCCTCGACCAGTTTAGAACTCGCCATTTTAACGTTGAGGTCAAGTTTGCAATCTTTGTCGCTGACAGGAGTAAGCGCATTGTACTTGACTGCCAATGAATAAGGCATCGGGCTACCACCTTCCATGCGAAGTTCCAATTTATGCTCGCCGGCTGGAAGCAACTCCGAGAGATCAGGCAATTTGACTGCACCCTCGGTCGACTTATTGAAGGCAACCCAATCGCCGATGGATTGTCCATCGACGTAGACGCGCACCTTACCGGGAGCTTTCGGTCGCGCTCGCTGCTTGTCGTATTTGACAATGGCGCGCAGTGCGAGCACGGTTGCCTGGGTTGATCCATAGCGACCGGCTTTGCAAGAATCAGCCAGGAACTTGATGCCCTTCTCGACGTTGCCTGCATAAGCGGGTTCACGCAACCATGCAAGCGTCGCGAGAGCAGTGCCCTCCACTTCAAGAGACTCACCTTCACTGCCGACAATGGAGCTCTTGATACCAGCTACGCTACCATCCACTTTCTGTTTGGCAGCAAGACGGTCCATCAGTTTAGTCGCCTCTGCTTTTTCGCCAGCCAGGTACAGTGAGTTTGCAGCCAATGCCACCACATAACTATTTTGGCTGGCAGAAGCGGCAGCTTTCAATGAAGCGATTTCTTGCTTAAGTTCATCAGGCTTTTGCCCCGACTCCAGGAGCGCCCAGACAATATATGCATCGGAGTCGTCCTTATCTTCGATCCAGGAATGCAGTGCCCGGCGTTTGCGCGTGAAACCGCCCTTGCCATCCCTCTGTTTGAGAAGCCACGCTCGTGTGGTGGCAACCATATTTTGATCGACTTCACGAACCTGAGCCATATCAGAGAAGTGCAAGAGCCCGAATGCGGTCAATGCTTCGTGACCGGGATTCTCGCCAAACCATTCATATCCCTTATCTGGACACCAGTAGGAGAGCAATCTCTTGTAACCAGCCTCCAATTTCTCCCGAGACTGTTCGATCAATTTCGGGTCGACGCCAGTGTGTGAAAGGAAATATTGTTGAGCCATCGTCAATGGATAACTAGTGGAAGATGTTTGTTCGAAGCAGCCATAGGGATCTTGAATCATGCGCTGCAGCGCTTCAGTAAGATTGGCCAGGGGAGTCGGATAGACTGCGGTCGTCGACGCGAGACTTCCTTGGACCACGCCTTGAGGTATAGTGATTTTTTGCGTGACTGTCTTACCGGGCTCGAGGATGCCACCAAATGTCGTTTCGATCGGGAAACCCTTTGGTTTGACAATCAGTTTGCGCGTGACCTTATCTTGATAAATCCCCGCCTTAGCATTGAGAGTAAAGTCTTTGGCGCCATTAACAAGACCGACATTGATCGGTTGTATCCAGCGAACACGTTTCCCGGCACCAATATCAGAATCACTCTTGAGCAATTCCTTGAGCTTGAAATCACCTTTCAAGTCAACATTCACACCGACACCGACGAGCCCACCTCGGGTAGCATTAATCAGACTAACCGGTAATAGAATCTGATCTCCTGTTGTCACCTCCAGCGGCAGTTTCGCCTCGGCATAAAATGGCTGCACCGATTCTATCTCTTTGTTAGTGGCACCAACAGCACCATCACCGGCAAAAGCATCGGCCGTAACACGGAAGCTTGAAACGCTATCGTTGAGACCGAAGCTGATCGCCGCTTCTCCAGTCTGCGCGCTCGTCTTGACCCCAGAGTTCCAATACAATGTTTCACTGAAATCAACACGATCGGTGGGCTTTCGATTGGCTCGCACTTGGTGCGCAAATTCGCGCACGACAACCAGGTTGCTGACGGAACTGGACGATTCCCTGTCACCAACGAATGATGCCTTCCGCTTCGCCATAACCGCCGCCCGGATGGCGTTTTGGAACTCTCCTCTTTGCTCTCTCGCGACCGGCCCAGCAATATCCTTCATATCCAGCATCGGTTTCCCTGCCGCAACTGCCATGTCCGCAACTGCCGGCGCCTCACGAAAATCTCGAACGATTGGTGCAGCAGCTGCCATCGCAACCGGCATTGCTGCCGGAGGAGGAGGAAAAAGCCCGGCTACTTTCGGAACGGAAGCTAGGGGTGGAGCAAAAACTGCCGCAGACTTAGGCGCGGGTGATGGCAATGGCCGCGGATTTTGCAGAATTGCGATTTGCCTGGGGGCCTCGAAAAAGTTTGCCTGTCCGATTCCGCCCATACCAGCTTGCTTCGATATGAGAAGATCCTCTTCCACCTGTGCCTGAATTTTTAGTGCCACCACTCGCCTGGCCTGATCGCCATTATTTTCGATGAATTTGGCCAGACTCATAGTCGCGAATCGTCGCCATCCTTGGGTGCCAAGCAATAAGTCAGTGGCGAGCGGCGCTTTAGAATTCTTCGGATCTAAGTAGACATGCGCATCAGCGAGGTCTTTAACTTCCGGCTCGAGGAAAAACATTACCGGCAGGCGCGGAGCCTGTTCGCGCTTTTC
>CAJCHQ010000902.1 GCA_903970295.1 Bryobacterales bacterium | reverse complement strand
CAAACTGCCGCCTGGCCTCGCAAACCTTTCCGCGAATTACTGAGCCTTGGCATGCGCATCTGGTGTCACCAGCGGTGTCTGCATATCAGTTGCTGGAGGGGGTGCTTCATCAGGGATGCCCTCCAATTCACTCTGCGGTATTCTGTGAAGGATTGATTTCGGATCGGCGGGAGTGGCGACCAGTGCTGGATCCTTAGATGCATTTTCCGGTTTGGTTTGAACCACTGTCGTGGTCGATTTACGTCTGATCCTCTCGCCTAGAGTGTGCGTCGGTTCCCGCTCGGGCGGATTGATATAGGCCCGAGCGCTGATACTGGGATCAAGCTCGGCTTGACGATTGCCCAGGAACATGGGTACCCCTGCATTGTCCAGAACATGCCAGAGGAATTTTTCGGCATGCCAGCCGGACTTTTTTCTATTTGAATTTGGGTTGCCCGTGAAACTTGTTCTCACTCCTTGAGGAGCAATAGGTTCGCAGTCGAAAAACGACTCGACCGGTACATCTTGATTGTCAGCGTTGGCATTATTGTGGACTACATTCTCTCTCAGTAGCGGTTTGCCAACTGGCCCGCCGGCTGCAGTCGGTGCAACCGACGTGGTCGGCGAAGAATTTACTGGCTGGGATAAGGTATTTGCTGTTGATTGCGACGGTAAATTTGGTATCGATTGCGGTGCTGTCTGAGAAAAGGATGGTTGATTTGATTGAGTCGCGGGCGGAGTCGATGGCTCTATTGGTGGTGGCGCTTGTGTTGCTTGCATCGATGACTTGGCCGTCTGTGCTCCAGCAGACTGCGCTGCAGATGAGGCTCCCATACTTCCTTGAGCAGACGAAGCAAGCAAAACAGGAGCCGCACCCGTCTCTCTGTCATGCCATTCGAACATCCAATCAGGTTGGCTACAAACATCACGGGCAAGCGCCGACGGCAGGCAGACCGGACCAATCAAAATCAAGGCAATCAAAATTGATGTCAACGTCGACGGCAAGTCTAATCTCCTTTTCCCTCTGAAGATTTCATCGCCGTTCCCAGCAATTCGATACCACCTTTGGCGGCGACATGATCTCCGAGCTTCAGGCCACTCACGACTTCAATGCCATTGTCGTCTTGAGC
Organism: Bryobacterales bacterium; assembly: GCA_903970295.1. Next base: position 8,062 of record CAJCHQ010000902.1, on the reverse strand, counting down.
GCCGACTTGAATCTCACGCTCTTCGAATTTATTGGGGCCGGTCTCGACGAAGACTAATTCTTTGTCACCTTTTTGCAAAGCGGCAGAACGAGGGATGAGAAGGACCGGGACTTTACCAACACTGACTTTCATGCGGGCGAACATGCCCGGTTTCAAAAGCAGATTGGCATTGTTCACGTTAGCTCTTACAGGCAAAGTTCTGGTTGTAGCGCTGATCGAATCGCCAACCCAAATTATTTTGGCGGGGAATTTATCATCAGGCAGACTGTCGATCGTGACCGAAGCTTGTTGTTCTTTTTTGACATCGCCGATGTCTTTTTCGAAAATATCTCCGAACAGCCATACTTGCGACAAATCAGCGAGAGTGAATAACTGTTTAGTGCCATCATTCATTTCGCCGGGGTTGATCGTACGTTCGATCACCAGCCCGCTTTGTGGTGCTCGGATGACAACGAACGGATCTATCTTCTTCTGTGCAATCACTTTTTCAGCCGAGTCAGGAGGTGCACCCAGAAGATTGAGACGTTCTTGAGCGACTCGGATGGTTGCATCCATTTTCGCTTTCAGAGCCTGGAGATTGGCTTCGTCTTTTTCCAATTGGTTTTCGGCCGCTTGCAAGTCGGCTTTGGCCGAGACCTGCTCGGCGTAAAGTTTCGATTCTCGTTCATAAGTGATGCGCGACAATTTAAGCTGCACTTCTTGTTGTCTAATGTCGGCTCTGGACTGCAGAGTATTTTGCAAAAGGTCTGATTGAATCTGTCCCATCGGGTCTGATTTAATAATCGCCATCACCTGGCCTTCTTTGACCATGTCGCCTAATCTTGCTTTGACTTCGATCGCGCGCCCAGGAGATGGTGTAGAAACGAGCCTGGTCAGTTCGGCATTGGGTCCGACACGTCCCGGTGAGTCGACAGTTTTCAAAATATATCCGCGTGTGACTTCGATTATTTTTAGACCGATTTCTTTGGCTTGATTCGAGTCCACATCGACACTGACTGGACCCTTCGGAGCTACTCGCGTGGCGTCTTCTCCGGCATCCTGCGAGTCTGGTGACTCGGCGCCACTGCCAGGTGCCGCATGCGTGATGGCGCTGAGAGCTTTGCTTTCTTGAGCAGATGAACAACCGAAAAGGCTGAACGAGAAAAGGCTGAGGGCAAGAAGCGGCGCCAGGCTGCGGGCGAGGATAGGGTCAGGATCAGGATTTGGCATGTTGCGTCCTTTGAAAAAGGCATTACTTTCAATTACGGTATAAATGGCCGGCAAAACAAGCAGTGTGAGTACGGTGGCGGACATCAAACCGCCAATGATGACGATGGCAAAGGGCTTTTGACTTTGCGCACCGATGCCGTTCGAGGTCGCCGCCGGTAACAGTCCGAGCATCGCCACTGTCGCCGTCATCAACACTGGGCGCATGCGATCCAGTGCTCCTTTGTATGCGGCATCCGTCACGGTCATTCCATTCAATCGCAATTGATTGATGTAGCTGATCAAGATCACACCGTTTTGAACCGCGACTCCGGAGAGAGCAACGAAGCCGACCGCCGCTGAAATACTGAAATAGGTCTTGGTCAAAAGCAGGGCTGAAACGCCGCCCAATCCGGCGAGGGGAACACTGCACATGATCAGAAATGCGTTTTTGTGCGAGCCGAACGCACCCAACAAGATGAGATAGATCAAGACCAATGTGCACGGCACAATAATCATCAGACGTTGATTGGCTTGTTGCTGAAATTCATACTGTCCTGCCCACACTAGCCTGTATCCCTCAGGCACGGTGATTTTCTCAGCAATTCTTTGTTGGGCTTCTTTGACGGCAGATCCGAGGTCTCTGCCTCTCAAGTTGATGCGTACGTACATAACGCGGGAGTTGGCTTCACGAGTTATGAAAGCTGCACCATAGCCGTATTTGATCGAAGCCATTTGCGAGAGGGGCACTGAGCTGATCGGTCCGGGCGGATCGATCAAGATATTGTCCAGAGCTTTTTCGGTGTTGCGGTATTCCTTCGAGAATCTCACAAGTACCGGGAAGCGTCGCTCACCATCGATTAGCCTGGTCGCTACTTTGCCACCAATGGCAGTTTCAACCAGATTCTGAATGTCCGAAACATTGACGCCATAACGACTAGCCTCATCCCGATTAATTGCCACCTGGTATTGCGGTTGACCGAGCTGTTGATTATTTGCCACATCTACCAGACCGGGCACAGCTGAAACGACATCAGCAATCTGATCGCCAAGGCGCTGAAGAACAGTGGTGTCAGGTCCATAGATTTTGATCGCCAGGGTACCCTTGGCTCCTGCAACCGCCTCGTCCACGTTATCCTGGATGTACTGCGAGAAATAAAGTAGAACATTAGGAATGACCGAAAGATCTTTGTTCAAAGATTTGATCAATTCGGCTTTGTTACGGTGGAATTCTGGACGCCAATCATCTGCTTGTTTTACATCCAGGAACAATTCGATATTGCTGAAGAGATTCGGATCGGTGCCATCATCAGGACAGCCAGTTTGACTGGTGACGTTTTTTATTTCTGGATAAGTGTCGATGATCTGTCTAAGACGTTTAGCTGTTTTGACTGCCTCTTCCAGTGAAACCGAGGTGGGTAAAACGGTGGCCCTCAGCCAAATGTTGCCTTCGTCGAGAGCCGGCAAAAACTCCGACCCCACTTTGGACGCCAGAAGGAGAGTCACTCCGAGGCAGATGAGCGCTCCCAAAACAATCATGCGCGGGTGTCTCAAGGACCAGCCCAGAGCCGGCTTGTAAACAAAATTGGCGGCGTGAATGACAGGACTTTCTTTATGCGATGTTTTGCGCCGGATCAAAAACATGCCGATTAAACCAGGCACAACAAATAATGCTGCGAATATGGCACCCAGCAAATAGAAATTCATGGTGAAAACAAGCGGACGGAAGAGCTTTCCGGCTACACCTTCCAAGCTAAACATGGGCAAAAAGGCAGTCATGATGATTGTCACAGCGAAGAGAATCGGTGTGCCAACTTGTTTGGCACACTCGAGCACCAGCTCTCTTTTGGTCTGCAGCGTGGCGTCTGGTGGTAACTGGCTGAGCCGAGCAAAAGCATTTTCGACCATCACAACAGCTCCGTCGACGATGATGCCGAAGTCGACTGCACCTAAACTGAGGAGATTGGCTGAAATGTGGCAAACGTCTAAGAGAAATAGGCCGAAACACAGTGACAGCGGAATAGCCACTGAAGCGATCAAGCCGCTGGTCAGATCGAAAAGAAAGATGATCAATATGCCGACAACTAAGGCGATGCCTTCCAAGACGTTGTGCAAAACAGTGTCCATGGTGTGCTGCACCAATTCTTGCCGGTCATAAAGTTTGACCAGATGCACTCCATTTGGCAGCGACTTGCGTATTTCAGGCAGCTTTTCGTAGAGTCGCTGCACGACTTTGGACGGGTTTTCATAGCGCCGCATGAGGACGATCCCCATGACTGCGTCATCCTCATTGTTTTTGCCGAATTGTCCCAGGCGCACTCCCGGACCCACATCCACTCGGGCAATATCCTTGATTCTGACCGGGGTTCCATCTTGGGTGCTGGAGACAACAACCCGCTCGATATCGGCCACCCCGGTCAAAAGACCCAGACCGCGAACAACGTAAGCTCGGCCATTATTCTCGATGTAGTTACCGCCGGTGGTGGCATTGGAGTTTTGAATCGCCTGGAAGACTTGCGTTAACGAAATGCCATATGAAACGAGTTTTTTAGCATCGATATTGACTTGGAAATTCTTTGTCGGTCCGCCGAAACTGACGACATCGATCACACCAGGAATTTGTTTGAATGCTCGCTCCAGCTGCCAGTCTTCAAGACCCTTGAGGCTCATGGGCGAGAAATATTTAGATTCAACCGTATACCGATAAATTTCGCCGGTGCCGCCTGCATCTGGATCCAGCTGTGGCTGGGCGTAATCAGGAATGTCGGCGATGGCAATTCTTTCCAGGACTTGCTGGCGTGCTTGTAATGAGGGTGTGTCATCCTGAAAGATGACACTGATCACAGACAATCCGAGAATAGAAATCGAGCGTAGATTCACTTCTCTGGGAATGGCGTTGAGCTCTTTCTCCAGAGGCACCGTAATTAAACGCTCAACTTCTTCAGCCCCTTTTCCGGGCGCCAACGTGATTACTCTCACAGTTGGCGGAACAAATTCCGGGTAAGCCTCGGTGTCGAGAGTGTAGTGAGCCCAGATACCACCAGCGACTATCGCGAGAATGGCCATGAAGGTGACCACTCTGCGGCGGTAAAAATATTCGATGGTGTCGTTGAGCAGTCGAGTGAGCATTGGTTCCTCAGTCCGCCAAACGATAAGTGCGCGCCACCTGGCAAACACCTTGTGGACTGATAAGCAGTATTTCAGGCATTCCGAAACGGTAGGCGTGCCAGCCAGTGGGCAATTTTAGCACGGTCTCGATCAGCTTGTTCAACGGGCTATTTTATCCTTTGCTCATTGCCGGAAGGTGCTAGCTGCTTTTGACCATTCAGCCAGCGACAAGCGCTGCAGTTGGTCAGCATATGCACCTATAGGTCTAGTACCTGTAATTTGTGGAAGTTTTGTGAATTGGCTGTTTCGGGTCGAGTTTGCTTGATTTAATTCATTGATTTCGCATTGAGTGCAAATAAATCAATGCTGATCGGGGCGAATTTTTTTCAATAAGCTAACCAGACGATCGTAATCGTTGTGGAGCAACTGAGAAAGCGCTTGTCCTGCTGACACGAGAAATGCATAGTCGCCATTATGCATTTGATAAGCCTCTCTGATTGTCGCCGAGAGCAACTCATCAGAGGGGACAGCGGAAACCAGCAAGAGCAGTCTGAGGAAATCAAAACTTTCCGTCAGAGAGAGAACCTCTTGCCGAGTAGCCGGAAAAACAAAATCGTGTACGTCCGGCGGATGCGGTGGCAAATGCTGAAAAAATCTTTTTTCGTCTGTGTAGCCGACGATCGCTGCATGAATTTCGGTTCGCAGCAAGGCAAAGATATGAGGCTGTTCAAGCCGCAACTGCTCGCGGCTGAGACCCAGTGCCCATGGCTTATGTACCGTATCTGGCGATCTGGTGACGACATTATAGACAACGACAAAGATTTGCAGACCGGTGTCGTGAGAATCTATTTTGAGAAAACTGCCAAAGCGTGGATTTTCCAGGTGAGGCTCTTCTTTGCTCCAGGTTTGAGCAATCACTTCCGTAATCGAGGACGAGAGCACTTCTCCTATCGCTTCAACTGAAGTTGATTGAGCTTCACTCTTCATGCGCGCTCAATCAGTCGGAGGTGTGACTTTATCGGGAGAGAAATTTTCCGCAGGCTCCTCGTCTTCTTTTTTCGTTTCAGTCGCTTTGTTCAGTTCCAGGCTAATCGTAATCTTGCCACTGTCGTCGGCGATATTGACATTGCCTTCAACGCCTTTTTGATTGACCGAGATGCTAACCAGTTTGCCCATGTTTTGAATATTGTCGATTGACCAGCCGGTTTTTTTCAATTCTTCCTGGTAGAAGTCGCTGACTTTGTCAATTGCGTCGGCGGTGCTTAGAATTACAAATTGCGCCTGTTCTTGTCGGTCGCCTTCGGCCGAGACCGAGCCGGTTGCGGTGGCACCAGGATAAAGGGGCAATTGGAAATCTTTCGGCACTGATTGCTTGCCTTCAGCCAGTGTCTGTGTCATGCCGCTGGACTTGTAGGTGACTTTGTCACTTGAGCAAGCGCTGCTAAAGCAGATAAGGAAGGCGCAAATGAATGTCAGTTTGGTGTATTTGAGCATGGCTATTCGATGCATACCGATTAGATAATCTCGGCTATTTTACAGGGTTTTCCTAAGTTTAGCAGGCATTTCCGAAGGAGCTGGCTAGGCAGTGGCGTGGTGCGACTGACCAAGCATCTCCAACAGTCCTTCGCCCAGAAGACTGATTGAGCCAACCGTTAGTGTAATCAACAGACCTGGAATGAGGACCGACCACCAGTTGCCTTCCAGCAAACTCAGCTGAGCCGAGCTCAGCATTGTGCCCCAGCTTGGCGTAGCCGGACCCAATCCCAATCCGAGGAAGCTTAACCCTGATTCCATCAAAACTGCGTCAGAGACGAGCAAAGTCGCCTCGACCAGAATTACTGAAGCGCAATTGGGCAAGAGGTGTTTGAACACTGTGCGGAGGTCGCTCGAACCGATTGATTGAGCCGCTAAAAGGTATTCTTCGTTTTTCAATGCCAATACTTTGGCTCTCGCTACGCGCGCTGCTTCTAACCAACTGGTGGCGCTTATTACTGTCACAACCAGAACCAATGGCATGATGCCGAAACTATAATTGTTGACACCCAATAGATGAACGATCGTCGTCGGAAAGGAATTCACCAGAGCTGGTGTGGACATGATCGAATTCAAAGCTAGCAACAAAATTATGTTTGGTATTGCCAGCAGTCCGTCGACAATACGCATCATAATTGCATCCACCAGACCGCCGGCGAAAGCACTGAAAGCGCCCCATAAGCTGCCGAATGTAGCCGCGATGGCAGCAGCCAGAATGCTTACCGCCAGTGTGGCTCGGGCTCCCCAGAGGGCCTGACAGCAAACGTCACGGCCTAGATAGTCGGTGCCCAGCCAATGTCCGCTCGTGCCCGGTGCGAGATTGGTGGCATTCAAATCCAGGTGCATGGCCGAATCAATCGGAAAAATAATCGGTGCTACCATCGCTAGTATCACAAGCAAAATCAAAACGCTGGCGCCACCAAGCAAACGCAGACCCAATCTAGCGATTGGCCAGGTCCGCGGTGCAACCGCTTTTTGACGGCCGGTGGAGACAGTCAGATGTGCAGGTCGTAGTTCTTTGAGGAAATGCATAATTAAGCCGGTAGAGAACCGTAAGCCGGTGAACGCGAATCTGAATTTGTATCGGCAATTCCCAGTCGCGGATCGAGGACGGTTTGCACCAGGTCAGCGAGCAGATTAGCCAAGACCACTAAGACACCATAAAGTAGTATGAGGGCGAGCATGATCGGGTAGTTGCGAGCAAAAGTAGCTTCAACAGCCAGTCTGCCCATTCCTGGCCAACCGAACACTGTTTCCACGAGAACTGAGCCTCCCAGAAGCGCCGGTAAGGATAACCCAATCAAGCTAGCCACTGGCAACAGGCTGTTGCGTGCGACATGTCTAAGCAATACTTGTGGACGGCTCAAGCCTTTGCTGCGAGCGGTCAATACGTATTCCTTATCCATCTCGTCCAGAGTCGACGCGCGCACAAACAAAGCGACTTTGGCTGTTCTGCGCGACGCCAAAACAATCGCTGGCAAAATCATGTGTTTGAACACTGAAAAAAATGTGGCAGGCACTCCCGGATCATGCAAGCCAAGCAGACTGAAGTTACTCAACTGCGGTGTTGATGCCAGTAGAGCGATACACAGTAGACCCACCCAGAAATTCGGCGATGAATAAAGAATGATGGCGCCAAAATGTAAAAAGTTTTCGCCCCAGCCCAGATTTGGAGCCGAGCGCAAGAAGATCATCAACAAACCCCAGCTAGTGCCGACTGCAAATGAAATGACGAGGCTGACAAGTACGAGCGACAGGGTGGCCGGCAATCGTTCTTCGATCACTGCCAAAGCCGGTCGTCCATCTTTATATGAACGTCCGAAATCTCCCCTCGTAACAATTCGTGCCAGCCACAATCCATACTGCTGAACAGGTGACTGGTCGAGCCCGAGTTCTCGGCGCATGGCCTGCACCTCAGCCGGTGGAATGTCTCGCTGTGCCGATCCTAACATCACATCTACCGGATCGCCGGGCAAGCTCTTAATAATGCTAAATGCAACTATAGAAAGTACAGCAAGCAATGGCAAAGCCGCCAGGGTGCGCCTGCAGATGATTCCGAACAAATTGATACCTCGCCTGGGCAGACGCGCCTTATGATACCGCTTGTCTGAGGGGCTTCGACCAGCCAAGGCCTGGATTTGATTTTTGTCGACGCCGCGTAGGATAATCCTCTTCAGCGTGGCGGGTGCGTTTGACACTCGTAATAGTCGGCGGCATAGCCAAGTGGTAAGGCAGA
>CAJCHQ010000901.1 GCA_903970295.1 Bryobacterales bacterium | reverse complement strand
GCACTAACATGCGGAACAGAATCCCGTCTGACGCTGAACATGCGCTACTTCTCGAAGGTTTCAGTTAATGAAACGACACAGTTGTCAGGCGGCCACTTTCAGGCCAACAGGTGATTGGATTGTGCAAACGGCCGGCCGTATTAAGGCCAACGGGGTGGCCGTTTTCAGGCCAACGGGTGGCCGGTTTCCATGCAAATCTGCAATGGACTTCGGACAAGCTGCACATGACAGTGCCACCTGGCTTCCAGAGGATGGTGATTCCGCCTGTCCTCCAACTACATAGAAAGCGCCTGAGCCCTGATGATGTTGGTATCAAATATGGTGTGCGCGTCACTAAGCCACTTAAGACGATTATTGATTGTCTAAAGGGCGAGCACGTGCCGCGCAAGTATCTACAAGAAGCAGTGGCGCAAGCAATCGAACAACAAATTATTCTACGCAGTGAGATTTCCAAAGCAAATTTGACTTCTAAGGAGCGCAAGCTGCTGCAGTCATTTCTACCCGAGGCCGTTAAGTGATCGATCCATAACTCACCGTGGAATTTGTCGACCTCTTTGGTGGAGGCGAGACAGACGACGCATGCTGTGTGGTTTGAAGCAGCTGAGCGCCAACCGGAACTGAGTCCCGCAACCGCGACACTTATCAAAAAGACGGCGAAGACAACCAAGAAAAAGAACTAAAGCGAGCCGCCCCGATCTTGGTGTCAATGAGAACCGATGTTTGACTGAAGTTTGTGCAGGTTGTTTTTTATAAGAATTACCGTTTTGGGGTCAGACTCCTTGCTGCCCTGGAGGATTTGCAGCGCTTTTTCAAAGTATCGCTGAGCATCTTTCGGGTGATTCTGGCGAATTGCTATCAATCCCAACGTATTCAAGTCACCGGCTTGCAGTGGGTGATTTTGCCCAAGCCATCGTTGAATCTGAGATATGGCGCGCTCCGCCCACAGTTTGGACTTTTCGAGCTTATTACCACTGTAGTATGCCAAGCTCATTGCTTTACAAGCATCCGCCAGATCCTGTTTAGCAACGGTCGGATGATTTTCGCTCAGTTTCAATGCTTCTTCCGCGGACCGTTCGGCTCGTTCAAACTCTCCCTTTTGCGCGTAACCCGAAGACAATACTGCAAGCGATTTAAGCTTCAGCGCATCAGGATCTTCAGATTGCCCCACACCTTTGAGCGCGTGTAGACTCTGTGTTGCCGCAGCGATACAGTCTTCGAATTTATCTTGTCTCAGGCGTATTTGCGCCAAACTAATTAAACTGCTGCAAGTTTCGACTTTTGCGGAATCAGTGTCAACGTTTTGTGTTAACGCAATTGCTTGCTTTGCCTTGTCGGCAGCCAGGTCATATTTCCCCTGGTCCATTAGTGCTGCTGCCCATCCACTAGTGGCATCCGCCAACATGCACGCCTTAACGTCGGCTGGTGGTCCACCCTTAACTGTCCTCAAGATTCCTGTTGCTCGCTCAAACGCTTGGCAGGCCTCTGCATTCTTGGCTTTTAATTGCAATAATCCGCCGAGCTGAACTAAGCAGACGGCAAGTTGAATGTCCGGCTGCGGCAATGTCTCAGCCTTTCTTACGGCTTCCCGTAGGTACTTCTCGGCTTCATCAAGTTTCCCGACTGATTGAGCCTTGTCTGCGGCGTGCAGCAGCGGCATGCAGTCGCCATCTTGGCAGTTTCCAGCGGGGCAGAGCGCTGTCACCAAGACCGCGAACAGAATGATGGCTAATGCGTCTTTCCTCAAAATTGCTGATAGCGCGGTCTCGTCAGTGCGAAGGGAAGCATAGATTCTGACGCGTACAAATACAAGTCCAAAATTCATTTTTTCAACTCGTGATCGAAAGTTGTGAACTGGCCAGCGGTTCCGAATTTGATTTGAAACTTAATTCCGGTTATGAGGCTTCCGTATCGGGGCCTCAATACACCTGGGTTGCCAGGGCTATATACTAGGTCACTTAACAGTTGACTCGATTGGTGAGTCAACCGCAAATTTCGTCATGCGGTTCCGTATGTAAGTGTCAAAGCCCATTAGTACAACCGACGCGCTGCGTTTTGCACATGGTGCGCTCGCTCCACTCTTGGCATCCAGCCGAAGGCATGTTTTTCAGCTTCGCTGAAATGACGCCTGGTCTGGGCGAGTGTTTTTGCCATACTTCAATACATCAACCTCTCGATTGGTGATCGCAGTTCATTTGCATTTTTCAATAAGCGTGCTTAAGCGTCCCCAATCACGACCGTCGGCTAATGCTTGCCACTCCGCTTTTAGATCTACCTTGTGATTGCAGCCTTCGTAAAATTCCACAAATGAGGACATTGATTTCTTTCTGTCGTAGATCTGCGAATTCGTAGCTCCGGCGCCTAGAATGGATTTGATTTGTGATTGCGAAAAGTACGGTGCGCATGGAATTATCAATTGATCCATTACTTCATCAGCCAGGTTGTAGCTCCCCACGGCACTTAATCTTCCTACCGCTTCGTTAAGGTAGGCGCTGCTTTGGTGTAAGAAAATAATTCGAGTCAACATTTCGTGATCGATGTTAGGAATTTGTGCTGAAAGCTTCACACTAAATTCTGGTTGACTAGCAGCATAGATAAATTCCTCGCATTGCGTCTGCGGGTTCAGATGCGCAGCAAGTTCAATGCATTTATCTAATTCAGCTGCATCTACCAAAGTTTTAAAAAAAGGAATTTTGTAAAAAGATCTGTAAATGCGAGCTCGTTGCGCATCCTTTACGCCAAAGAGCTTTTTATTTATTGCTGGTCTTATCTGCTCGATCAAGCCAGGTTTCAGCTCGTTCAAAGCATTAGCGGCAACAAAGATACGAGCCAATAAATCATTGTCTACAACCTCACAAATAGGCGTGATCAAAATTCCAAGAGCCAGGCTTTTTTGCGACTCGGAACTCAATCGGTTTAGATTGGTGTTTCGAAGCGCATCTTTAGCTCTCTCTGCATCTAGAGGAAACGTCCTTGATTCAATATAGGACCAAATTTCGTCTACACCGGCTGTGCCCATGGTCGGGGGACAAGCTAATAATATTTCAACCGCGTTACGTAAATGATAACGAGCTTGTTCTGCTGATGGTTTATAAGGTTGATGACCTGCAGTTACACTAGGATGGGCACATCTGTGCCGGTCCTTGTACAGTCTCTCCAATTCTAGGGATTGGTCTGGCGATAAGAAACCGTATTGTTCAGTGGCATTGTTGATCAAAGTGTTTTCGAAATTAAGTAGACTCGGAGTATCTTGCTTCTCATTGGCAAGGAAGAAAGCTGCACTCGTTGTAGCTGCACCTTTCTCACCCTTTTGCCCCAGCTCGTCGAGCTTGTAGAAATAGTCGAAAACAACCGCGATCCAAGTCATAACGATAGTCGCTCTAAAAGAGCCGCCATTGTAGCAATTCACAGCCTCGCGCAAAAGTTCTTTTACGCGGACATCATTGCATTTTTCGACAAGCTCATTTAAATCAATCAGGCTGCCCAAAGTTACCTCGCCTCTACATCTGTTTCGTGCCCCGTCAACGAATCTATCACACTGTAATGCAAGCGCTGAAAACACTGGCTAAGAGATTTTGCGCTGCAATTCGAAAACCGGTATATAAGCCAAGCCTTCTTCTGCCGCCTTTCTCGCTTTTTCGGTCAGGACCTCTTTTAAAA
>CAJCHQ010000900.1 GCA_903970295.1 Bryobacterales bacterium | reverse complement strand
CTTTTCGCCGCTTATGGGCTTTGCTGCTTCGCCTTGATTTTCGGCCGCCAGGAAAAATTCTTCGCAGCGCTGCCTGTGCTCGTACTGGCCTTTTACGGTTCCAGAGATTTGATGGCGGCCGACTTTCATTTCGATGTTCTGCTATGGGTAATGTTTGTCGCCTTGCTATTCGATCGACCCGGGCCCAATCCTTGCCGGCGCATCATTCAAATCAGCATGGCCGCTTGTTACTTCTATGCGGCGCTGTGCAAAATGCTATATCCGGAATTTGTCAGCGGCAATTCATTCGAAAGTATGTTCAATACAGGCCTGGCCACCGGTCAAACCTGGGCCACCGTGATTCAGACCCATCCGTTCTCGCGGCAGTGGTGGATTGCTTTTTCCTGGCTGACTATAGCTGGCGAATTTTTCTTCGCATTCGCTTTCTTTTTCAAGAAAATCAAACAAAAAGCGCTCCTTGCAGCCTTTATCTTCCACGGAGGCATCGCCTTATTTCTCGACCGCTTCTTACTTAACTTCACGGTTGTGATGTGGACGGGTTTGATCGCTTTTGTCGACAAGAAGGAGTCGCTCGATGCGCAGTCTGATGTTTCTCTCAAGACCACGGGCAGAAAAGTAGAAGCGGCTCTGGCTGCCGCATTTTGTCTTTTCCTTGCCCTCTTTCCCGCCCGTGATTACTTTCGTAGCGAGCGCCCATTGACTGAAATGACGGGCTTCGATCGCAGCCCCTGGAGCTATTGTATGTACCTGCAGCTGGTGCAAACGACTGCTTTTGATCTCGACTACTTGACCAAGGACGGAATCTGGCATAGAGCGCCTTTCGAAAGGCGCATGAAAACGAGCTTCACGAACAACGATATCTACGCGGCCGCTCACCATGTGTTTGCCACCGTACCCGAGGCCAGCGAAGTAAAAGTGTGCTTGCATCTGCTAATAAATCTGCACATCGAGGAAGAACGCACGCTCGTCGCCAAACGCGACTTGCCGCCCGGGAAAATCGAAGTTCACCGCTCGACCATTTAAAGCCACCGCCCGTCAACTAAAGCTCGGGCGTTCTGGAAGGCTCTATTGCACCAGCATTTTGCGAAACTTCGGATTGCGCAGTTTCCAGATCGCCGCGTCACTCAAGAAGTGATGAATGGAAAAAACGACGGCCACGGCAGCGAAACAGACAGTCAAATTGATTCCACCCAGGGCGATGATGCGGGGCAAGACGCGAAAAATCAGCTCGGTGAATACCATCAGCAGAGCGAAATATCCCCAGGTCGCTCGCTTATGGAAAACTTTCCAGATCGTTGAATATGTGACGCCGGCAGGCAGTCCACGGTTCTTCCAGTAGAACGAAGTGGTGACGCACCATGACTGGCTGGCATGATAATAGGCGGCTAGAAAATAAGCCAGCAAACTGAACATGATCGGCGTCAGTGTGTAGAAAACGACCGTGCTCGCAAGCAATACTAGCGCCGGCAACGGATAGAGGGCTCTGGTGCGAACATATTTCAAAACCACCATGCCGACGAATAAAAGCAGGCAAGCTTCGAATGCAAACTGAGTTGCGGCATAGGTCCAATCGGGCAAGAAGGGCACGAAAAGGACTTTCGCTTGTCCCAATTCGAATTGCCCAGATTCAATCGAGGTGCCCAGGCGGGCCCACGTGTACAAGGTCAGACTCTGAAAAACTGCATGCAGTATGCGTTTCTCATTGTTATTGAGGAAGTAGCCACGCTTGAAGCAATAGATTAAGGAAACACCGTACGACTGGGCCAACCAGTGATAAAAACCGAGGATGAACGAAAGCCTCACCCCCCATTCCAAAAAGGTGTGATTCGTCATTAGCGGTACAAGGGCGATTGCGCCGACGATAGAGATGGTGACGAAATAATATTTGATCGCACTGAACGTTTCTTTGTTAGTCAAAATGCGATACCAGGAAGCCACACCGTGCGAATCCTGGAAAAAGTGCAAACCGATGATATACAAAAACCAGAGACTGATGCCAACCGGCGTCACTACGTCAATTCTCGCGCCAGCCAGAAAGAGAGCATAGAGGAAAAGCGGAAATCCCCCGCAGCAAAAGAGAAAGTCAGCGACCGGATGAATGATCCAGGGGTGGGGTTTTTCAGACGCGACCGCATCAGCCGGTGATTTCGACTCTTGGGTTACACTTTCAGCCGCTTCTTTCAGCGCTTCCCCCACAGCCGCATCTGCACTGCGGGCGGCTGCCTGCAATGAATTGGCAAATTCGGCTTGATTGATATTTTGCATCAAATAACCAACGCGCTGGCCATCGAGACTGATTGAATAATAGTAAATGAGGGCAGCTGTCCCCATTGTACCCGGGCAGGCACACCGCTAACGTTGGGCGGCGCAAACACTCGGTCGGACCAGTTAACGGAAGACCCCGCCTGGGTATATCATATTGTTGGTGGTTTAACCTGGCAGCCGATTACTGGTGGCCGAATAGGCAGACAGGTGGTCCGCAAAATGTGGGTTTTGCAGACGATTTGTCTTTTTCAGCGATACAGACCTCTTTACTAAGTAAAAACGAAGAACCGGCCTGATAGGCAAATGCAAGAAGTAAGGGCAAGCAGCTATCCGCGCGTGAGTACCAATTGGCTGTTCAGCCAATGGTACGACCTGGCATTTTTCTTTGCGCCCATTCCCCTGGCAACGATTCTCTTTGTTATTGCTCAAAGCTCGGCAGTAACCAGTTCTCAAATGCTCATCCTGGCTCTCGGGTCGGCTTTCGGAGCGGAGCAATTTCATCTCGGCATTACTGCCGTCAATTATCTAGATAAGAAAAACCGCGACCACTACCTGGCTGACAACAAAAGAAAACTAATTTTCTTTGCGGCTCCAGTGTTTATCTTCGCCCTGACCTTGATCGGCCAGATGGTGAGCGTCGCACTCGTGTTTTTTATTTTCATCGGCTGGTCGATTCAGCATGTAGTTCAACAGAACATGGGTATCTTGTTGCTCTATCACAGACAAAACTCGAACGAAGCCATTGTCAATCGCAAGCTTGAGTTATCGAGCCAGTACTCGGCCAGCATCTTTTTCACTCTCGTTTTCTTCCGTCACGTTTTTCTCGCCAATTTCAATTGGCCAGGACTGGACGGCATTCTCGGTTTATCTTTGCTTATAGCCCTGACCTACTGCTCCAGCTATCTTTATGAGCTTAGTCGGCAAGTGCGCGAAGGTAAAACCCTGAACTTACCGGCATTTGTCTTCTGGGCCTTCGCCGTCAGTTCGCTCTCTCCGCTCGCCTTTCTCGGTCACGACTATGCATCAGGGATTTTCATTCCGGTCCTGGTGCATTGGGTGCAATATATCGGCCTGAACTATCGCATCATGGATAACAAGTACAGCAAGTCGCAAACACAAAACATCGAGCAACTGGTCGTGCCTTATCCCAAATTGCTCTTCTTTCTCGTACCGGTGGTTTTCATCGTCGGTTTGCTGGGACTGACTTATTATTCGAAAATCGTCGCTCCCGGCACGGTTCCCAGTCGCCTTCTACTGGGTCTAGTTTTTGCTACGTCGATGACGCACTATTTCCTCGACGCTTTTCTCTACCGATTTCGCGATAGCTTCCAACGAGAAACGGTGCTCAAATACATGCGCGGATAGGCTGTTGCGATGGCGTCGGGGGCATGGCAGTGACGTCGCCGGCATTAGGATCAGGTCGGTCTGGACTTCATCCAATCGATTGTTCTCTCCAATCCATCTTTGAAATCATGCTGCGGTCGCCAGCCTAATACCCGGGCGGCTTTGTCATTGTTGGCCACCCACACTGAAGTGTCCCAACTGCGATTGGGCATCGAATTCCAGTCAGGCTCGGCATCAATCTGCATCAATTTTTTCGCCGCTGCCACCGCCTGGCGAATCGTCGTCTGAACACCGCTGCCGATGTTATAGATCGCACCAAGCTCGAGCGCAATCTGAGTCGCCGCAAGCAAATAGGCGTCGCATACGTCCTCGACATAGACGTAATCACGTGCGGTGTCGGGATTGGTCAAGGGCGGCAATCGGCCTTGCAAGCCCTCGCGCACTAATGTAGCAATGAATCGGCGCTCGTCCTCGTAAGGTCCATAGGCCGAGTACAAACGCAAGGTGGCGATGGGCAATTC
>CAJCHQ010000899.1 GCA_903970295.1 Bryobacterales bacterium | reverse complement strand
GTTTCATATTTAGTAACGGGGACTATCTTGTTATGCCCAGAATGCTCAACAGAGAAAATAAAATGACAGATAATCCGCCCGCCTTAAATCAAGATGCCGTCTGGGATTCTGATTCCACCGGTCTGACCAGACGCCAGTTTGTCCTCTGGGCATTAGGCACTTCGCTCCTCTCGATGCCGCTCAACCTGGCACTTGCTGCTGAACCGCACGAAGGAATGCTTTACCGACACCTGGGATCAACAGGCGAGAAGATTTCAGCAATTGGCCTCGGCGGCTATCACATCGGCGTTCCCAATGAAAACGAAGGCATCCAGATTATTCGCACAGCAGTCGATAAGGGTGTCAATTTCATGGACAACTGTTGGGACTACCACGGCGGGCAAAGCGAAGAGCGAATGGGCAAAGCCTTGCAAAACGGCTACCGAGACAAAGTTTTCTTGATGTCCAAAATTGACGGTCGCGATCGCAAATCGGCAATCAAACAGATGGATGAATCGCTCAAACGATTGCGCACAGACAGAATCGATCTTCTACAGATTCACGAAGTCATTCGCCTGACCGATCCTGAACGCTGCTTCGCTGAAGGCGGTGTGATAGAGACACTGATCGCGGCGAAAAAGTCCGGCAAAATCCGCTACATTGGCTTCACTGGCCATAAAAGTCCGGAAATACATTTAAAAATGCTGGCAACTGCGGACCAACACAAATTTCATTTCGATGCAGTGCAGATGCCATTGAACGTGATGGATGCCCACTACGATAGTTTCGAACAAAGAGTATTGCCGGTGCTTCTGGCCAAGAAAATCGCAGTCCTCGGCATGAAACCAATGGGCGCGGGAGTGATACTACAAAGCCGCGCCGTCACGGCACAAGAATGTTTGACATACGCCCTCAGCCTGCCAACCAGCGTAGTCATAACCGGTTGCGATTCAATGAAGATTCTGGCTCAGGCACTAGATGTAGTATCAAAATTCAAGCCGTTATCGTCCGAAGAACGACAAGCGCTTTTGCTCAAAACTTCTCAAGTTGCTCGGGGTGGCAAATTCGAAATGTATAAAATGACGCCACTGTTTGATGGCACCACTATGCATCCAGATTGGTTAGGCTGACCAAGAAGGGAAAAATTTGGAGCAGCAGCGATGATAAGCCGAACCACCAAGCGATTTGTAGGCATTCTAATTTGCCTCAGCCTGGCGTCGATCGGCTTGCTCCCGTCCCAAGCGGCAAGCGAGGATCCGTCAATAGGGGCTGAGCTGGAAGGCAAGAATTTTGTCGATATCGATGGACATAGCCACAACACGAGAGAGTGGGTCGACAAAAAGGTGGTGGTTTTCGTATTTATCGGTATAGATTGTCCGATCAGCAATCGCTACGCCCCCGAGTTGAACGCCATTTATCACGATTTCTCCAGGCGAGGGTTATCAATGTATGGCGTCCTTTCAGATCGCACAGTGACTGAGGCCGAGGCGCGCAAACACTCAACCGACTTCGCTCTGCAGTTTCCTGTGCTGATCGATTCTTCGATCGAGTTGGCAAAAATACTGGGCGCGAAAATCACACCGGAGGCAGTGGTTTTAACCGCAAAGGGCGTACCCATCTACAGAGGGCGCATCGACAACACTTACATCACCTTTGGTCAAATGCGGAACGAGCCGACCGTTACCGATCTCCGCACAGTGCTCGATCGCGCAGTCCAGGGCATAACCGAACCTTATCGGTACACTCCATCAATCGGCTGTTCGATTCCGCTCAAAGAACGCTAATGATGGCGCCCAGATCGACGCGTCACTGGCGCCGATGATTGCGACGACGTCAGGGATTGAAACATGGCCCGCCCGCTGTGCGTGACGAAGTGATATGCGGCAAAGGCGACCAGCAAAAGGATTATCACTAGCATTACTGCCGTTGAACTACTCGGCGGACCTTCGGTGCGCCTTGTATCTTTGACGGTAACAGCTTTTCCCTTGCCAACGTATCTGGTTTTGCAAAAACGACACGTGGAGAACTCGGTGATGTCCTCCTGATCGCATTTTTGACATTTTCTCGAAACCTTAGCAGTCATCGCGCCTCCTCAGGCTACGCTCTCATTGCGGCAAACGAACTGATCGAGCTACGGCCGGTATGCACTCGGCGGCTGGGGAGGCGGCGGGGCTCCAGGGCGGGGTCCGGGTGGAGGCGCGGGCGCCGGTCCGGGTCCAGAAACCAGATGTGCTCCTCCATCATAAGGCAAACTGGTCGCACCGACAAAGAAGGGCGCGCCAATCGCCATGTTGGGGGCCGAAACAATGCCTCTATCAGCCATGAGCATAGCGGTGTAATAACGTACAGCCTCCATTTCACTGAGCCCGAATGCTTTCAAAGAAATCAAAGCGCGCATACGCTCGTCGCTTGGCCGGACAAGCACCTTCACGGTATCGAGGGTGATACCATAACCGGAAAGGAACTGCTGGAGATGGTTGCCGACCAGCTGCGAAAGCTCGTGAATTTTTTCGTTGACTTGTTCTAGGGGGGTGGTTTGCACGATTTGGTTGATCGCCTGCTCGACGACCGGCCCGGCGTAGGTATCAACTTCCGAAACCGTTACCATGTGCCCCTGAACGGGCATGTGCTGCACCAGAGTAACGGCATCCTTAGCTTCTTTCACATGGATGTAATAATCGACGTCGTAAGTCATTTCAGCCATTTCACGAGAGAGGGCCAGTCCCTTTGTTTTGACGACCAGCTTCGATTTATTGATGTAAATAGCTTCGTACTGCCAGGGGCTCTGACCGCCGTAGAAGGCTTGGACGATAGAGCCGAAGAGCACTTTGTCAGGTGTCTGAATGGGATATTGACCGGTTTCATAGACATTCAATATCGCTCCCCGTGATTTCAAAACACAGAAATGATTACTCTCGACTGTGAGCAGTGAGCCAGTAACAATGGAGCTTTCTGGATAATGGTAGAGCAGAACATTCGGTCCCATTACCTCCTGCCCATCTACCGTCAATGTCGAAATAACACCCCGAATTCCCGGCATATTCACATCTCCCGCATTAATATCCGAAACGAAGTCTATCATCTCGACAAACCTCCCAACTCGCGTTGGATATTTTTGTTTAGCGCATTCTATATTCAGAAAAACGCCACTCCATATTCCCGCCAGGCTACTTGGCTCAAGGCGCAATTCTCGTGTTAATATGCCGACGAAGGGGCAGGCATGTGCAGGGTCCCTGGCACATCTCAGGCATTCAGGCGCGGGTCCAAATTTTTCGGTAAGACTATGCCCGACCATCTGGACGACAGCGTGGAAGACGCGCAGAGCAAACCAGCGGAGCTGACACCAGGTACCCACGCCCGATCGAGTATCCCCTCCGAACTCAGCGAAGTGATCGAGCATCAAGACGGGCGTATCGACCTGCGCGATGAGCGACAGATCAGTGCCAGCCCACTGTTCAATCACGATCTCGCCCCTGTACCGGTGGCCCGTCGCACCTGGGGCACTTACAATTATGCAGCTTTATGGGTGAGCATGTCGGCGTGCATTCCCACTTACATGCTTTCATCCGGGCTGATTGCCGCAGGCATGAATTGGTGGGAAGCAATCATGACCATTCTCCTGGGCAATGTCATTGTTCTCGCTCCCATCTTGCTGAATTCGCATCCTGGCACCAAATATGGTATCCCCTTCCCAGTTTTCGCCAGGGCGGCTTATGGAACATTCGGCTCGAACATGCCGGCTCTCATGCGTGCTGTTGTCGCTTGTGGCTGGTTCGGCATTCAAGCCTG